>CALUOV010000036.1 GCA_944322275.1 uncultured Bacteroides sp.
TTTCTAGGCAAGCCCTTGGGCATTGTGTTTTCCACGTGGTTGCTGTCGCGTCTGGGCGTGGCCCGTCCGGCCGAGGGACTGACGATGCGCCGTGTCGTGGGGCTGGGCTTCCTGGCTTCCATCGGCTTTACCATGTCCATGTTCATTTCCACACTGGCCTTTACGGACGCTACCCTGCTGTTGCAGGCCAAGCTGGGTATCTTTACCGCATCCATCTTGGGCGGGGTTGTCGGTTATCGGCTGCTGAAGAAATAAGAAAATGAAGTATTGACACTCATGAGGAAAAGCACGTGCTTAGCTCCGAACGCATATTCACTTTACTTTTCCTTTACAATGCTGGTAATAGGATGTCGGTTACCTTGTACATTGGTTAAGAAAGCTTTGGCCGACCCGAAGTTGAGATACATGTCCAAACGGATGGGCAGGTGATTGTCATCGTCAGAGATAAAGAACGTTATGACTTCCTTTTCTTCCTTCTCCTCGCCCACATACTCTACGAAGGAGAAGACCAGGCAACGGTAGGTGATTCCGTTGTTGGCCTCTACGTTCTCCACACCTCGGTATATCAGGGTCTGTTGCTCTACGCGGCGCCCTGTTGCCATGGGGAAGTGTACCTTGTCGCCCACTTTAAAGTCTGTGGCTTTCCACGAACGGGCCTGTCCCAGGATGCTAAGCATGTCGAAGATGCAACGGCTGTCCTCATACTCCATTTCCTGCGTCTCACGGTCGGCAGGCTTGTACCACGTACGGCGTTGCTTGACGTGGGAGACGCCATCCTGATAGGAAAACCATGCCTCGTCTTTGGTGTGACGCTTGCCTTCCTCGGCAGCCTTGCAGAAGTATTGGGGCTCCAAACGGTCGGTGACATGGCAAACCAGTGTGTCACGCATTTTGAAGAAGAAGTCGGCACGCTTGCTGGTATGGGACTTCAGGCTGAACTGATAGCCGTCTTTCCCTTCGTAGGTGGCTTTGTCCGTAGTCAGTTCGGCGTAACCTACCTTAATCCAAATAAACTTCCAGTTGAACATCAGGTCGTAAGAAACATGTTCTCCCGGCTGGAAAGCCGTGTTGACCGCCGTACATTGGGCATCGGTCTGTACAGTAAAGAAACAACATGCCAGCACGGCCAGCATGACGCGGAGCTTTTTCATAAGTTTCATGTTTTGGTTCATATTCTTTCTTTTTTAGTTATCGTCTGTTGTTATTCTTGTTTTTCTTGTCTTCGTCAGGCTTCTGCTTCTTCAGGTCCATGGGTTTCTGTTGGTCTAAAGGCCGGTCGGACACATTCCAGGATTGTTGCAGGTCGAAGTTGGCTTTCAGCTCTAATACCTGATAATAGTAGTATACTTTCTCCGGCTGGAGTTTTGTTTCATAATCGCCCGTGTCCCACTTGCCATTATCATTGGCATCGTCTATCAGGCGGGCGCCATATTTGCCGGGAAGCAAGTAGTAGAAGTCGGCATGCCCGTTCACTACGGGAACAGTCCGCACGACTGCATCCTGCTCGTTCAGCAACTCAACAAAAGCCGCAGAAGGTGCTCCCGTAATGTCAAACAGGATGGCACCGTATTCTTCCACGGTCTTTACCTTAAACTCGTTCTGGATTTTATCCGTAAACAAGCCATATAGTCCGTGGATGGCCGTGGAGTCTACCGCAAACTGGTAGCTCTCGCCGGGCGTCCAATCGGCATAGATATTATATATTTTCAAATCTAACGAATCACGTTGGAAATCATACGGAATATCCTGCCACAAGGAGTCTACTTTCAGTTGCAGGTGGATGGCGGAAGTGTCGATGCTTGCCACCGGCTCCTGAAAAGTCAGCGAAATGTAGTCATACACGTCCATGGACGAAGGAGCGTAAACCTCCACCGGCAGAAATTCGGTAGGCAGCACCGGTTCGGGAGCTTCTATCTCATTGCCCTCGGCATCGCGTTTCTTTTTCTTCTTAGCCTCTTTGCGCAGCTCTTCCAGCCTCTTTTCATCCGCCTCGGCCTTTTGTTCCATCAGTTTTTTGTATCCTACTTTCGATTGCAGGCGCACGGTGTCAATGCGTTGCACCAACTTGCCTAACGTGTCCGTCTCCAGATAAGTCAACTCCGCCCGCAACGTGTCTTGCTGGTAAAGCAACGAGTCTTTTATCCAATAGTGTATGGTGTCGTTGCGTCCCGTAGTCTGCTCGATGACAAAGGCGTCCCGCTCATCGAAGTTCAATCCGCGTAGCAAGGGAAGTGTATCGGCAGGTGCCGTAAAATACAGGCTGAACTTCTGCGGGGTCAACCGTTCGGTTTTGGCCAGACGCTGGTTGAAATAAACCTTTTTAAAGCAACGCAATAAGATGTCATCCGGCAGATAGTGCGTGTATTGGCGCTCTATAATGGTATCTATAGTCAACGAGTCAATCCAAGTCGTGTCCTGCCTCATGCGGTATTCATAACGGGGGATTACCAGCGAGTCATTCCAAGCAATCTGTTCCACGGGCTGCGAAAAATACACGTTTTGGTCAGCGTCTTGCAGGGCGTAAATGCGGTAACTGCCTGGCGCCACTCCACGGATGGAAAAACGTCCCCGGCTGTCCGTACGTCCCACACGCTCGAAAGGCATTGTGGTAAATGCCGAGTCGGCCAGGTTAGAATACAAACCTACCAACATTCCTTTTACAGGCTCCAGGTTTGAGGCGTTCAGTACGGTGCCCGACACGGCCATCGTATCCAAGCGGTCGCCTGTAGAGAAAGTGAAGGTGAACAGCTCTAAAGGATTGCCTTCATTATTGTCTTGAATAGCGTCACCGAAGTCGATGGTGTACGTCGTGTTTGGTTTCAACGTATCATTCAGATTGACAATGACCCGCTTGCCGCTGGTGCGTATCTCCGGCTGTTGTATCTGTGGAGGTGATATGACCACTTTTTCATTCGGTTGGTCCAGTTTGATGTATTCATCGAACGTGATGGAGATGCGGCCGCGGTCATAATTCAACTGTCCCGGTACAGGGCGGCTTTCTACGAACATGGGCGGGGTTTCGTCTATCGGTCCTCCCTCGATGCGCCCGATACTGGCACACGAGTAAATCAATGCCGCCACTACCGCCAACACCGGCAAACGTTGCAAAAACAAGGGGTTATGTTTCATCCAAAGGATTGTCTTCTTGAGAATGTTCATGCTATATGCGAAATATGAATATACATTTGCAAAGATACAACATCTATCCATACTCGCTAAATAACGAATCTTTTTTTTAGATTTTTATCACACCCGGCATCACATTATCATTAAGGAAACTCGGCGGTGTTTATATTGAAACAATGTTTCGCGGAGGACGGGACCAGGCGAAACGAAGCGTCGGATAAATCTCTTTATGGAATTTGTAGGATAGAAAGGCAAGCTTTATTTGGGGTATTAGCAAAAAACAAATATCTTTGTGGACATATTCACCAAATACAGCAGAGTGTCATGACTTATCATCATTTTTCGGTCTTGGTGCATCGTCAGGCGGAAAAGTATGGGGACAAAGTTGCCCTGAAATACAAGGATTACGATGTAGGGCGTTGGGTGCCAGTTACATGGAAAGAATTCTCTGGCCAAATAAAGCGGGTGTCCAATGCTTTGATAGCATTTGGCGTGGCGGAGGAAGAAAATATAGGAATTTTTTCGCAAAACAAGCCGGAGTGCTTATATGTGGACTTTGGTGCGTTTGGGGTACGTGCTGTCACCATTCCTTTGTATGCCACTAGTTCGCCGGTGCAGGTGAAGTATATTGTTAATGATGCACAAATACGTTATCTTTTTGTAGGTGAACAATTTCAATATGACGCAGCTTTCCGTGTCCTAGGCTTTTGTCATTCCTTGCAGCGGCTCATTATTTTTGACCGTAAGGTGCAGAAGAATCCTCGGGACACGACATCCATCTATTTCGATGAATTTTTGCAAGCCGTTGATGGATTGCCCCATCAGGCCGAGGTGGAGGCGCGTACCTCCCGTGCTTCGTTTGACGACCTGGCTAGCATCCTCTATACTTCTGGCACAACGGGTGAACCCAAGGGGGTGATGTTGCATCACTTTAATTATGATAAAGCCATGCGTATCCATGACATCGCTTTGCCCCAGTTGACGGATCGCGATGTGTCGCTCAATTTCCTGCCTCTCACTCATGTATTCGAGCGGGCATGGACATATCTTTGTTTGCATCGAGGGGCACAAGTGTGCATCAATCTCCATCCGCACGAAGTACAACAGAGCCTGAAAGAAATCCGTCCTACGGCCATGTGTAGTGTGCCTCGCTTTTGGGAGAAAGTCTATCTGGGTGTGCAGGAACGCATTGCGGGAGAAACGGGTATGCGCAAAGCATTGATGCTGGATGCGCTTCGCGTAGGTCGTGAACATAACATCGGTTACGTACGCCAAGGGAAAACACCGCCTTTGATGTTACATTTGCGTTATAAATTCTATGAAAAAACGGTGTACGCATTGTTGAAGAAAACTATAGGGCTGGAAAATGGGAACTTTTTTCCAACCGCGGGAGCAGCAGTAAGCGATGCTATTTGTGAATTTGCCCATTCTGTTGGCATATTTATGTTGGTGGGATACGGGTTGACGGAGTCTACCGCTACGGTTTCCTGCTTCCGGGAACAAGGGTTTGAGATCGGTTCTGTGGGGCAGGTGATGCCTGGCTTGGAGGTAAAAATAGGGGAAAATAATGAGATTCTGCTTCGTGGGGGTACCATTACAACCGGATATTATAAAAAGCCGGTTTCTACCGCCGATGCTATTGATAAGGAAGGTTGGTTTCATACCGGTGATGCTGGTTATCTGAAGGGATCTCATCTTTACTTAACCGAACGCATCAAAGATCTGTTCAAGACTTCCAATGGTAAGTATATTTCACCTCAAGCGTTGGAGACAAGGTTGATATTGGACCGTTACATTGACCAAGTGGCCATTATTGCTGACCAGCGTAAGTTTGTGTCTGCATTAATAGTTCCTACGTATGACTTAGTGAAAGAATTAGCAGCTAAACGAAATATTTCCTATACTTCCATGGACGAGCTACTTCAAAATGCGGAGGTGATGGATTTCTACCGCGAACGTATTGACACATTACAACAAACTTTTGCCCACTACGAACAAATAAAGCGTTTCACACTTCTCCCTGAGCCGTTTAGTATGGAGCGAGGAGAACTGACCAATACGCTGAAATTGCGTCGTTCAGTTGTGGCCGAGCATTATCAGGATGTAATAGATCGAATGTACGAGGTATGAAGCGTCAGTATATGATCCTGCTTTTCGGCTTGTTAATGGGCATTTCTGTGCATGCAGCCGAGCTGGATAGTTTATCTGGAAACCGTCCGGAGCATTACTTAGGTCTGGAAGTACGTCCTGGTTATGTCTTTCCCACCCGAAGTTTTTTTCGAGGGGAAAATGCTGCCGGGAAAGCTATAAACACAACGGTATCGACCCATTTGCGTTATGCTTTCCGATTCGCGTCCGATACTTATTGGGGAAAACGCTATCCATATGTTTACCAAGGCATCGGTTTGGCTTACAATAGTTTTTTCAATAAGGCTGAAGTAGGAACTCCTGTGACGCTTTATGTATTTCAGGGTGCGCCTATTGCTCGCTTGGCCAGGCATTTGACGATAAATTATGAATGGAATTTTGGGGCCGCTTTTGGGTGGGAAAAATATAATCCGATAGATAACTTTTATAATGACGTGGTAGGTTCTCGCATAAACGCTTATCTCAATTTAGGCCTTTTCCTGAATTGGAGATTGGCTTCCAATTGGCATTTGACCGCTGGTGTAGACTTGACGCACTATTCAAATGGGAATACAAACTATCCGAACTCAGGTGTTAACACAATAGGGGCACGTGTAGGCATAGTGCGTTCTTGGGGTGAGACAGAAGTGGTAAAAGCCGATTGCGAAAAGATATTATCGGAAAAGCGCTTCAGCTATGATTTGATTTTATATGGTTCTACCCGCAAACGTGGCCTTATTTATCCCGATCATGGAGAATTAATTCCAGGTTCTTTTGCTGTAGTTGGGATGAACTTTAATCCTATGTATCTAGTTAGTAAATACTTCCGTGCCGGTTTATCGCTCGATGCCCAATATGACGAAAGTGCGAACTTGATGGAATATTTAGTGGAAGGAACGGACGGAAATGAAATGAAGTTTTATCGTCCGCCTTTCCGTGAACAATTTGCGATAGGATTTTCACTTCGTGCGGAGTTGAACATGCCTATTTTTTCGGTCAATGTCGGTATTGGACGCAATGTAGTATGCAAGGGAATTGATACTGAGGTTTTCTATCAGGTGTTAGCTCTCAAGACTTTTATTACTCGCAGGCTTTTTCTACATGTAGGCTATCAATTGAGTGACTTTAAGAATCCTAATAATTTGATGTTAGGATTGGGGTGGCGGTTTGGGCAAAACGTGTTATAATTGAGTGGATAATAGGGACGCATCCTTAATTATTGTTTAGATGCGTCCCTTTCGTTAATGCTTATTCTTCTACTCCCAAATCCTTCAATGTACGTGGAGCGGGTACGCCTGGCAAGGGCTTGCGGTCTTTCAATTGCTGAAGGGCTACTTCAATAGCTTTCTCCAATTGTTGGTCTACACCGGCTTGCTCTTGAATGGGATCATTGTCTATCTGAATGTCTGGATCCACACCATGGTTCTCTACAATCCACTGGCCGGTCTTGGCGTCATAATTGGTGAAAAAAGGTACGCGGATATCCGTGCCGTCCATGTAGGGTAGGGAACCGCTGATGCCGACAATACCGCCCCATGTACGTGTCCCGATAATTGTCCCGATGTCGTTTGCCTTGAAACTCCAAGGGAAAAGATCACCGTCCGAAGCTGAATACTTGTTGATGAGTAACACTTTCGGGCCGTATTGGGTGGCGTCGGGGATGGTACCGGTCTGGGTCGATACGCGTGACATAGTCATGCGATAGGGCTTGCGCAACAAGCGTTCGATGATCATGGGCGAAACATTGCCTCCACCATTGGCGCGGTCATCAATAATCAAGGCTTCTTTGTCCAGTTGTGGGTAGAAGTAACGGGCAAATTCGTTGAGGCCTTCCGGACCCATGTCGGGAATATAGATGTAACCTACGCGTCCGTTGGTGGCTTCCTCTACCCGGTGGATGTTGTTTTGTACCCAATTATAATGGTAGAGTGGATATTCATTGTCCGTAGGTTTTACAACTACTTTGCGGGCGCCATCGGCAGATGCTTTCGTATTGACACTCAACTCGGTCAGCACATCGGCCTTGCCTATGAGCAGTTGGTAGATGTTGTCTACCAAGGCTGTGGATACTCCATCTATGGCCGTGATATAGTCTCCTTCCTTCACGTTCATGCCTGATTCAGTCAGCGGAGAGCGGAGTTTCTCGCTATAGGGCGCGCCGGGAAGAATCTTGTCGATGCGGTAGAATCCGCTTTTGTCACGGCTCAACTCTGCACCCAGCAAGCCCATAGGAATGCGTTCGGGCTTCGGATAGTCACCCGGATTGACGTAAGCATGTCCGCAAGCCAGCTCGCCTATCATTTCTCCGATGACGTAATTCAGATCGAGACGTGTCTTAACGTAAGGCAATAGTACGGCATATTTTTCCTTGATGGCTTTCCAATCCACTCCGTGCATGTTTTCGACATAGAAACCGTCACGATAAGCACGCCACGCTTCATCGAATATCTGCGCCCATTCCTGGTTATAATCGATGGAGGCTACCATCCCGGAGAGGTCTGCGGCTTTGTCGAGCGCAGCCTTGCCTGTGCCCAGTGTACCGATGTAGAAGTTATTTCCTTTCCAATACATGACTTTGTCCGTGCCTGCTGTGGCCAGCATCAGGGCACCGTCGGCCACGGTGTGGTCTTCCTGTTTTTCCAGGTCGTAAGCGTGGGTGGCACCGTTATTGTAATACCATACACATTTCCCATTACTGAATAGGTTATGGTAATTTCCGGCAGAGAGGGGAAGCTTCACGATACGGCCTAAGATGCCTTTAGGATCAATCTCTACGGGCTTCTGCTCTTCCTTTTGAGGAGTCTCGGTTTTCTTGGCTTTGGGGCTCTCGTCTTCGCGAGGCTTTGTGGCGGTCACCGCCTCGTCTTGAGGCAGGAAAGGCGAAGGCGTGTCTGCCTTCAGCATAGCCAAGTAGATGCCACCCATACGGGTGTAGACATGATTCCACTCCAGACGTCCGTAGATGGGGTTGAAGTCGCGGTCGGACTCAAACACCAGGTATTTGCCGTCTGTGCTAAATGTGGGAGAGGAAGAGTTATACCATTTTTCGGTGATGGGATATTCCTTGCTTTCGGCCAAATTGTAGACATAAACCACCGAGAATTGGTTGGATGCCGGTTTGGTATAGGTAATCCAACGGCTGTCAGGTGAGAAAGACACTTCGTAAAACTCGCTTTCGGGATTTTGCATGACGATTCTCTTGGCTTTTGTAGCTACGTCTACGGTCACAATGCGGTTTTTCCGATCGGTATAGAGCACGGTCTTACTGTCCGGACTCCATTGAAGCTGGCGGATGTATGTGTCATTCCCGTCGGTCAATTGGATAGGCTCTCCTCCTTCAGCGGGCTGCAGGTAGATTTCTGTCTCCCCTGTACGGTCGGAGATGTAAGCGATGTATTGTCCGTTGGGACTCCATCCGGCACCTCGTTCATTGGCACCCGGTGTGCGGGTGATGTTGCGGGTGACTCCTTTTCCTACCGGCACATCGAACACTTCACCCCGGGCTGTAATGGCCATCCGTTTGCCATCAGCCGAGAAGCCTGCCGAGCGGATGTCGTTGGCTACTTGTTTCTGCACGGGGCGGGCATATACATTCTCAGCGTTGAGCGTGATGTGTATCTGCTCTGTTTGGCGTGTCTTGGGGTCAAGCCGATAGAGGTATCCGGCTTGTTCATAGACAATAGTTTGTCCGTCCGTACTAGGAAACTTCACATCATAATCTACGTAGTTGGTCACCTTCTCCGTTGTCTTTGTGCGCGTATTGTAGACGAAGATGTTCATCGTCTTGTCCCGATCGGAGATGAAGAAGATTTCCTCGCCAATCCACATGGGCATAATGTCCTGCGCTACATTGTCGGTGATATTTTCTACTTTCTTTTGGGTGGGGTCATAAATCCAGATGTCATCGGCCATACCTCCCCGGTAGTATTTCCACGTACGGAATTCACGGAATACGCGGTTGTAAGCCAAACGCTTCCCGTCCGGTGAATAGCTACAAAAGCCACCTTCAGGCAAGGGCAAGGCTTCGGGCATGCCGCCTTGTGGCGAAACCATCCATAGCTTTCCTTCAAAGCCGTCACCGATTCGGTTGCGGTAAACTATCCGTCCGTCCTTTGTCCATGTCAGCACCACGTTGTTGGGACCCATGCGGTCGCCCACATCATCGCGCTCATTGGTTGAGGTGTAAGTCAGACGTTGGGGCTGGCCTCCACTGGCAGGGATGAGATAGACTTCTCTGTTGCCGTCATACTCGCCCGTAAAGGCGATGGATTTTCCGTCCGGTGAGAAGCGTGGGAAGATTTCATACCCGATGTGCGAAGTCAGACGTTGCGCCTCGCCTCCTTTCAGGGGCACCTTATAGAGGTCTCCGGCATAGGAGAATACCACTTCTGTTCCGTTTGTAGCCGGAAAGCGGAGCAGTCTGGCTTCGTCAGCATTCGCTCCCGCCAGTCCGCCCAGGGCCAGCAGGGAGATAAGAAGTTGTTTCTTCATAAAAAATAAGATGTTATATATATAATAGTAGTCAATCTGATTTTATCGGATGCGAATATAGCGATTTTCATCGAATTCTGACTTATAAGAAGATAAATCTGTTCGATAGAATAAAAAAAACAGCATTCTTTGTCTTTTTATAAAATATATTTATACCTTTGCTCTTGTTAAATGTCTGTAAGCCGCCTGGAGGATTACGCATCCATGCGGCTGAATAACGGAGACTACAATAAACATTATATTCATTTTAAAAACGAACGAATTATGAAGAAGTTTTTTGTAACATTGCTGGTATGTCTCATGACATCAGCAGCCCTATGGGCCCAGGATGGTAAATGGGGTGTTGGTTTGAATCTGGGTTATGGAACGGGAGCCTCTCAAGCTTTCTTGGGTGGACGTGTGCTGTATGACATCGATGATCGTTTCGATGTAGTGGGTAGTTTCAACCGTTATTTTAAAGATCACGGTTTAAAGACATGGGACATTAATGCTGATTTTCACTGGAATGTCTATCATCATGACTATTTTGAGGTATATCCGTTAGTCGGTTTCTCTTTCTTGCATCAGAAATGGGGCGATTGGGACGATTCTTTCTTTGGCGTAAATATCGGTGCCGGTATCATGTTTGATATTACTGAAAATTGGAAGATAGGCGTTGAAATGAAGGGACAGATTATGAGCGACAGTCAGTTTGTTCCACTCGTTACGGCGATGTATCGTTTCTAAAGCGGAGAAGACATCTTGATAATAATAATGTGACGGCTGCTCTTCCTATTTTAAGGAGAGCAGCTGTTGTTTTTACTTCTGTTTATCATTTTTTATTCGTAATTTTGCACCCGCAAACTATAGAGACATAAAAACTGAATGAAAACATTTGAAGAGCTCGGTGTGTCGCCGGAGATACGCCAGGCTATTGAAGAGATGGGATATGCTTATCCCATGCCGGTACAAGAAGAGGTAATTCCCTATCTGTTGGGAGAAAACAATGACGTCGTGGCGCTGGCACAAACCGGCACAGGAAAGACTGCCGCATTCGGCCTGCCGCTGCTGCAAAAAACCGACGTGAGCAAGCTCTATCCGCAATCCCTCATCCTCTGCCCTACCCGCGAGCTATGTCTGCAAATAGCTGGTGACTTGAACGACTACTCCAAGTACATCGAAGGCATGCGCGTGCTGCCCGTCTACGGAGGCTCGTCCATCGAAAGCCAGATACGGGCGTTGAAACGGGGCGTACATATCATTGTTGCCACTCCGGGCCGATTGCTCGACTTAATGGAGAGGGGGAAAGTGTCACTGAACACCATACAGAACGTGGTGATGGACGAAGCGGACGAAATGCTGGACATGGGCTTCACGGACAGCATCAACGCCATCCTGGCACAAGTGCCCCAGGAACGTAACACGCTGCTCTTCTCCGCCACCATGAGTCCCGAAATAAGCCGCATCGCGAAGAATTACCTCCGCGAAGCAAAGGAAATCACAATAGGGCGCAAAAACGAAGGCACCGCAAATGTGAAGCACGTGGCTTACATCGTGCATGCCAAAGACAAATACGAAACCCTGAAACGCATCGTAGACTTCTACCCGCAGATATACGCCATCATCTTCTGCCGCACCCGCAAGGAGACGCAAGAGATAGCCGAAAAACTGATGCAGGAAGGCTACAACGCCGACTCTCTGCACGGAGAATTGACACAAGCCGCACGCGACCAAGTGATGCAGAAGTTCCGCATCCGCAACCTGCAATTGCTCGTAGCCACCGACGTGGCGGCACGCGGACTGGACGTGGACGACCTGACGCACGTCATCAATTACGGTCTGCCCGATGACATCGAAAGCTACACCCACCGAAGCGGACGTACAGGACGCGCCGGAAAGACTGGGACTTCCATCGCCATCATCAATCTGCGCGAGAAAGGCAAACTGCGCCAAATAGAGCGCACCATCGGCAAGACGTTCGAGATGGGTGTCATGCCTACGGCCAAGCAAATCTGCGAGAAACAACTTATCAAGGTTATTGACGACTTAGAAAAAGTAAAGGTAAACGAGGAAGAAATAGCCGACTTCATGCCCGACGTATATCGTAAGCTGGACTGGCTCTCGAAAGAGGACCTCATCAAACGCATGGTATCGCACGAATTCAACCGCTTCTCGGAGTATTACCGCAACCGTGAGGAAATAGAGACCGTAAGCACCGGGGAAGGCCGGAAAGAAAAAAAGGAGAAAAAAGGAAGGAAAGAAAGCCGGAAGAAAGGAGATCGCACCGCCGAAGAGGGCTTCACAAGGCTGTTTGTCAGTTTAGGAAAGACGGATGGTTTCCGTCCTGCAGACCTTATCGGGCTGATGAACGACCACGTGCGCAGACGGGTGGATGTCGGCCGCATAGACCTGATGCGCAATTTCTCTTTCTTCGAAGTGGACGAAGCGGAAGCCGATCGAGTGGTGAAAGCCATGAACGGCAAAAAGTGGAATGGGAGAAAAGTATCCGTAGAAGTGGCCGATACGGAAAGCAATGAGTCTTCCTCAAGTCGCAAGAGAAAAGATGATGCTCAAAAGAGCAAGAAAAGGACTTCCGATGCAGCTGGAAAATCCAAAACTGCTCCAAGGTCCAAACCTAGCCGGGAAGAACGGGGTTACACTAAGCCCCGCGGCAAGAAAGATGACTGGAAACAGTTCTTCCAGCACGATAACGATGACTTCCGCGGCCCTGAGCCGGACTTCAGCGAGGAAGGTTGGGCCAAGCGGTCGAAAAAGAAGAAAAAGAAATAATCTTTTTTATGACTATGATTTCAGCATTGCTCATTGGTTGGGCTTGTGGTTGATGCTTATGATTTTTGTCTTTAACCTCGTATTTCTTGCCTTTTGGCAAATTCTTTGCAAAAATCATCTGCCATACAATAATTTTTCGTAATTTTAGCCTCTGAGAACATAGTGGTGATTGTTTAAGGTTATAATTCAATGTTATAAGTCTGAAATTTTATTCTATGTCCGTGCTTTTTTAAGAAATAAATTTGGCTATTATATTGAATTTACGTTATGATACGTATCTTTTTGACCGGTTATATGGGGGCTGGTAAGACAACTTTAGGTAAGGCTCTTGCCCGCCGTATGGTGTTGGAATTTATCGATCTGGACTGGTATATCGAGGAACGTTTCCATAAAACGGTCTCTCAACTCTTTGCCGAGCGAGGAGAGGATGGCTTCCGCCTTTTGGAGCGTAACATGTTGCATGAAGTGGGTGAGTTTGAAGACGTGGTGATTTCCGTTGGTGGGGGAACACCTTGTTTCTTTGACAATATGGACTATATGAACCATCAGGGGATGACGGTGTTTCTTGATGTAAACACCGATGTCTTGTTCCGTCGCTTGCGGGTAGCTACCCAGCAGCGTCCCATTCTCCAAGGAAAGACGGATGAAGAGCTTCGCGAATTCATCGGCAAAGCTTTGACAATTCGTTTACCTCATTATCAGAAGGCTTGTTATACTTTTGACGGAAGCCAATTGGAGAATCGCAGTCAAATAGCAGCGTCGGTAGATCGCCTGCAAGAGCTGCTTGGTTTGTAAAATGATGTATTTTAGTCACTAAAGACTGGATTATACGGGATTTATGTGTATTTTTGTCCTCGAAAAACGAAATCAATGACCAATATTAACTATAAACTGCTAAGTGACTGAAAATGAGAAAATGGCGTATTGAAGATTCGGAAGAGTTGTATAACATTACAGGTTGGGGAACTTCCTACTTTGGCATCAACGAGAAAGGACATGTGTATGTGACTCCTCGTAAGGATGGTGTGGCTGTGGACCTGAAAGAACTGGTAGACGAACTGCAATTGCGTGATGTGACAGCTCCTATGTTGGTACGTTTTCCCGATATTTTGGACAACCGCATCGAGAAGGTATCCTGCTGCTTTAAGACGGCTGCCGAGGAATATGGCTACCAGGGCGAAAACTTCATTATTTATCCCATCAAGGTGAACCAGATACGTCCCGTAGTGGAAGAGATGATTACCCACGGGAAGAAATTCAACTTGGGATTGGAAGCAGGCTCGAAGCCGGAACTGCATGCAGTTATAGGCGTAAACACGGATCCAGGATCGCTGGTGGTGTGCAACGGATATAAGGATGAGAGCTTCATCGAACTGGCTTTATTGGCGCAGAAGATGGGCAAACGTATCTTTCTCGTGGTAGAGAAGTTGAATGAGTTGAACATCATCGCCAAGGTAGCCAAACAGCTCAAGGTACGCCCCAACATTGGTATCCGTATCAAACTGGCTAGCAGTGGCAGCGGTAAATGGGAAGAAAGTGGAGGTGATGCCAGTAAGTTTGGTTTGACGTCCAGTGAATTATTGGAGGCGTTGGACTTCTTGGAGAAGAAGGATCTGAAAGACTGCTTAAAGCTGATACATTTCCATATCGGCAGTCAAATAACGAAGATACGTCGCATCAAGAATGCTCTGCGCGAAGCGTCGCAATTTTTCGTGCAACTGCATAAGATGGGTTTCAATATCGAGTTCGTAGATACAGGCGGTGGTATGGGTGTGGATTATGATGGCACGCGCAGCAGTAATAGTGAAAGCTCAGTGAACTACAGCATACAGGAGTATGTGAACGATGTGGTATCGACTTTTGTAGACGCAGCGGACAAACACGGCTTGGCGCATCCGAATATCATCACAGAGACTGGTCGTAGCCTGACTGCACACCACTCGGTGCTGATATTCGAGGTGTTGGAAACAGCTTCGCTACCCCAGATGGATGATGACTGGGAGCCGGATGAGAATGCGCACGAGTTGGTGAAGGAGTTGTATGACATTTGGGACAACCTGAGTCAACGTAGCATGCTGGAGCCATGGCACGACGCGCAACAGATACGTGAAGAAGCGCTGGATCTCTTTAGTCATGGCATTGTGGACCTGGAAACGAGGGCGCAAATCGAAAAACTGTATTGGAGCATCTGCCGGGAGATAAACGCCATTGCTTCGGGATTGAAACACTGCCCGGAGGAATTCCGCAAGTTGAACAAATTGTTAGCGGACAAGTATTTCTGCAATTTCTCACTCTTCCAGTCACTGCCGGACTCGTGGGCTATCGACCAAATGTTTCCCATTATGCCCATTCAACGCTTGGACGAGAAGCCGGACCGTGAAGCCACGCTGCAGGACATGACGTGTGATTCGGATGGCAAGATAGCGAATTTTGTGACTTCACGACCGGATGCGACTACGTTGCCGTTACACTCGTTACGTGCGGGCGAGAACTATTACTTGGCGGTGTTCTTGGTAGGAGCCTATCAGGAGATTTTAGGCGACATGCATAATCTTTTTGGTGATACAAATGCGGTGCATGTGTCCGTCAATTCTAAAGGTTATTCCATTGACCAGTTGATAGACGGTGAAACAGTGGCCGAAGTGTTGGACTACGTGCAATATAACCCTAAGAAACTGGTGCGTAAACTGGAAACGTGGGTGACGCAATCCGTGAAGGAAGGACGCATCACGTTAGAAGAAGGAAAGGAATTTCTGGCTAATTATCGGTCAGGACTGTACGGATACACTTATTTGGAATAGATAGAATCGAGAATGAAGGACTTGCATATTATCATGCCGCATGGTAATTTATCCATTCTTATTTATAAAAAAGATGAAAAAGAAGCTTACTTTGATAAAGGTAGGAGGGAAAATTGTGGAAGAAGATGCTTCCCTTCAGAAACTGCTGGATGACTTTGCGGCACTTGACGGTTGTAAAGTCTTGGTACATGGCGGTGGACGTTCGGCCACGCGGTTGGCGGAACAGTTGGGTATCAAGAGCCAAATGGTGAACGGACGGCGCATCACAGATGCGGAGACGTTGCGTGTGGTGACTATGGTGTATGGTGGATTGGTGAACAAGAATATTGTGGCAGGACTACAGGCCCGGGGAGTGAATGCATTAGGTTTGACGGGAGCGGATATGGATGTTATTCATTCGGTGAAACGTCCGGTGCAAGACATTGATTATGGTTTTGTGGGAGATGTAAAACGGGTAGATGCTTCCCTGTTGGGTGATTTGATAGACAAGGGAGTAGTGCCGGTGATGGCTCCGTTGACTCATGACGGTGAAGGTCATTTGCTTAACACTAATGCGGATACCATAGCTGGGGAAACAGCAAAAGCATTAGCTGCCTTGTTTGATGTGACGTTGATCTATTGTTTTGAGAAAAAGGGCGTTTTACGCGATGAGCTTGATGAGAACAGTGTGATACATTCAATGGATGAGGCGGATTTTCGGCGTTTGGTGGGTGAGGGAGTGATACAAGGTGGCATGATTCCCAAACTGGAGAATGCTTTTGAGGCATTAAATGCAGGTGTGAGTGGGGTGATAATCACTTTAGCATCAGAGATTAATAGTCAAGGCGGAACACATATCCGGAAATAATCCGAAAAAAAACAGCAACTGGCTGTAACTTTTCCTCCTCTAAACCGTCATTTAATTAGAAGATGCAGAGATTCGATTTTTGTAACGATGTCCTTCCGTTGAAAGACAAGCTCTTTCGGTTGGCTTTGCGTATTACGTTAAATCGGGCAGAGGCGGAAGATGTCGTACAAGAAGCGTTGATTCGTGTCTGGAACAAGCGTAACGAGTGGCATATGCTTGATTCGATAGAAGCTTATTGTCTGACGGTAACTAGGAATTTGGCTATCGACCGAAGCGAGCGGAAAGATGTTGGGGCAGTGGAACTGACTTCGGAAGTAGAGCTGACTCCGGACGGATCAGATCCTTATAATTGCTTGGTGAACAAGGAAAGATTGGAGCTGATTTATCGGTTAATGAACGGACTTCCTGAGAAACAACGTGTGGTTGTACACTTACGTGATGTGGAAGGGAAAAGCTACAAGGAGATTGCGCGGATGTTGAACTTGACGGAAGAGCAAGTGAAGGTGAATTTGTTCAGGGCACGGCAGAAGATAAAGAAACAATTTATGGAGATAGAGGATTATGGACTATAAACAAATAGAACAGATGCTGGAACGCTATTGGCGCTGTGAGACATCGCTGGAGGAAGAAGTGCAATTGCGCGACTGGTTCTTGCGGGAGGATGTGCCTGCACATTTGGTGCGTTACAAGGTCTGGTTTGTTTATCAGGATCAGCAGCAGAATATCCATCTGGATGAGGATTTTGACAGAAAAGTGCTAGATCAGATAGAAGTTGCGGTAGTGAAAGCACACCGTGTATCCGTATGGTCCCGTCTGGTGCCGTTGATGAAAGCTGCGGCTGTGATTGCCGTGATGCTTTCGTTGGGAACAGTGATGCGGCATACGTTGCTGACTGATGAAGTTGATGTCATCATGCCGGATACTATCGGGCGACAGATCACGTCTCCTTCAGTGGCTTTCTCCGTGGAGAATGTGGAGGAGGATAGTCAGCAGGCGCTTGATAGCCTGAAGCAGATCGAATATCCGGAGAAATCGATAAAGCGTTAGATGGACGAGAAAATTTTCATTGTTTTTAAATATACATTTTCATTTGCTTTAAAGAATAGTTAGTGTGCTTTATTAAAACAGTATTTGAGGCTGTGAAGTTTCAATTCTCTTAAGAAAAATCTACAGGAACTAACTAAACAAAAAAGGGATGCCGCGTGACGCAGCGTCCCTTTTTGATTTCTGCTTTTCATTTTATTTTATTAGTATTTTCTCTTCTCAATACTTCTTTGGCAAGTTACCAGCAAGTTAAATTCTTGTTATGTAGTTATTTTTTGCGACGATATTTCTGATTTGGGTCGTTGGGCTTTTCGGGAATAGTACGTTCAAGAACACCGAGCTCTATTAAGGCAGTAATATACTTCTGCCGATTTTTAGATTGATTGGAAATTTTCAACCTATCCATAATTTCCTGCGCAGTCCTTGGTACGGAACAAAAGTTTCTAATATCCTCTTCCTTCTTTGTCAGTTTACGAGTAACCAAGTTTACGCGAGGTTGGTTACTTTCCTTATCAGCTTGGTTACTTTTATGCTCATTATCAGTCATAACTTGGTTACTTCTAGCTTGAGCTTGGTTACTTTCATTGGTAACTAAGTTATTTTCAGCTTGAGCTTGGTTACCTTCGCGAGGTATGGTGATTACAAACTCGTTGGCGGCGTGAGTGATTTCTTTGCCGTCTTCGAGCCGCAGGAACAAGTAAACGGGAAGCAGGCGGAACTGTTGGAAGTAACTTTTACCCTTGCCGCCGGTGGACCGGCAGAGGTTCATGTTGGTACTGGCGGTGGTGGCTCATCGTCCGACCTCCCGTGGGGAGAACAGAAAAACAAATTAAGTAATCAGAGAAAAAACAGATAAATACTAGTGTTTATCAATTATTGAATCTCGTAGAATGATATTATTATCAGATTACTTTGATGATTATCTTTTTATGTATAACTTTGTACTGTTAATATAATATGAAGCAATATGGCGAAAATAGAATGCTCAAACCGGTTGCGTGTAATTTTGGCTGAAAAAGAAATAACTAATCGCTGGTTGGCAGAACAGATGGGGGTTACAGACATGACTGTTTCACGATGGAAAACTAATAAGGTACAGCCATCAATGGCCCAGTTTGTTGAGATTGCCCAACTGCTTAAAGTGGATATTAAAGATCTTATTGAGGCTGATTTTAATTATGATATAGAATAATTACTGGTTATGAGGTGTACTGAAACGGCAATTAAAAATGTAATAAAACGCATAATATAACATATATGAATCTGTTACAGATAGACATATACGGAGATGAAATTTTTGAACGATCCCCAAAGCTGCTATCAATGTTGCTCATAGATCGCACTTTAAGTTCAGAAAATTGTCAAGTTAATATTTTCTGGGCGACAAGTAATTATGCCGATTTGGGGGTTGGATATCAGTATAGCGATCAAATTACATTAGAGGCTATTACTGGCAAAAATGGAGATGTGATCAAACCTCGGGCCGTTAAAAGCCTTGAAATGCAACAGCAACGCAGCCGTGAAATGGCCGAAGTTTTCACTCCGTCATGGATTTGTAATAAACAAAACAATCTGATTGACAATGTTTGGTTTGGACGAGAAAACGTATTTAATGTAGAGGTAGACAATCCTGACGGTTCACATTCGTGGATTCCGACAGAGGGGAAAATCGTATTTCCTGAAGGTAAAACCTGGCATGATTACATCAACGAAAATCGCCTTGAAATTACCTGTGGAGAGGCTCCCTATCTGGTGAGCCGATATGATTCCGTAACTGGTGAGCCGATACCGATAGAACGAAGGATAGGATTACTTGATAGAAAACTTCGCGTCGTCGGGGAAAATACACAGACATCAAGCGAATGGCTAAAAGCAGCTCAATCGGCTTATATGAGTATCTACGGTTACGAATGGCAGGGAGACAACCTTGTTCTTGCCCGGGAGTCTCTTTTGTACACCTTCATTGACTATTATAAAGTAAAATTTGGCAAAAAGCCACAACTCAAATCGTTGCAATATATTGCTTCCATCATCTCATGGAATATTTGGCAGATGGACGGTTTGAAAGGGGTAATTCCGGAAAGTTGCCATAGCGTACAACAAACAGTCCAGAACCTGTTTGATTCGAATATAACGGTTCAAGAGTGTGAAGGTTGTCAGAAAGGTAATATTCACAAACATAATGGAGCCTATTGTAAGATTAAGGATTGGCGTGGCAATAAAACGCTGACTTTTATCTCATTGTTAAAGAAAGGGAAATAGTATGGCAGACACAAATTTAAAAATAGATACAACGCTTCTTGATGGCTTGATTGTAGGACGGGTTGAGCCGCATATCTATGCTTTTTCGAGCGAAACGGTTCCGAACTATCTAAAGGTCGGTGACACGGCCAGAGGTGTGCGTGTGCGTTTAGACGAATGGAGAAAGATCTTCCCAAATTTGGTACAGCAGTACGAACATTCGGCACAGATAGATGAAGCGACTATTTTTCGTGATTTTGCTGTCCATACTTTTCTGGAACAGGAAAAAGGAAGAACACGGTTGTTGCCGGATACGTTTGGGCATCTGCCTTACTATTCAAAGGAGTTCTTTGAAGGGGCTACAAAAGCTGATCTAGAAGAGGCTATATCGGACATTTATCAAAGCGCAGAGGAGAAAAACGGCAAATATCAATTTTATTCTCCGGATCGCCTACCTCAAACATTTACCTACGAACGAACGGATAGCTATCCTCCCCGAGCCAATCAGCAGCAGGTCATTGACAACTTCAAAAATGCGGTAGCTGCCGGACGCACCAATCTGTTGCTGTACGCTGTAATGCGGTTCGGCAAGTCTTTCACGGCGATGTGCTGCGCCAAAGAGATGGACGCGAAAATTGTGATCGTCGTTTCAGCCAAGGCCGATGTAAAACAAGAATGGAAAAAGACGGTTGAGAGCCATGTTTACTTTGCTGGCTACAAGTTTCTGGACAGTACGTCATTAAATAGTAATGAAACTATTGTTGCCGATACTCTCGCTACCGGAGATAAGGTCGCACTGTTCTTGACATTACAAGATCTGAAAGGAGAAGAAATTAAGGCAAAGCACAAAGAGGTTTTTGAACATCAGATTGATTTGTTGATCATTGATGAAACTCATTTCGGAGCTCGTGGCGCCTCCTACGGAAAGGTCTTGCAACAATATAAACTCAGCAAATCACAGATTGAGAAAGAGCTGCAAAATATCGATGGATTTGAAACGCTTGATCAGGTGGACGAGGCCGTAAAAGTATTGGATACAAAGATTCGCATACATCTTTCCGGTACGCCATATCGAATTTTGATGAGCGATGAATTCCGAAAGGAGGACATCATTGCCTTTGTTCAGTTTACGGACATTATCGACGCGCAGAAGCAGTGGGATGACGAGCATCTCAAAGAGGATGATTGCAACGAATGGAACAATCCTTATTATGGGTTTCCACAGATGATTCGCTTTGCGTTCAATCCTAATGTCTCTTCCGTAAAAAAGATGGAGGAATTGCGTAAAAATGGCATTACCTACGCTTTTTCTGAGTTGTTCCGACCTCGTTCGATGACGTCTAAAGCAGACGGCAGCCATCGGCTATTTTTACATGAGCCCGAAATCCTGGATTTACTGGAGGTTATCGATGGTACGAAAGAGGATGAGAATCTGCTTGGATTTCTCGATTACGACAAAATCAAGGAAGGGAAGATG
>CALUOV010000037.1 GCA_944322275.1 uncultured Bacteroides sp.
ATTGCCCGAAGTGGACAAATTCCTGCCCACCGAAACAGGCGAACCTCCCTTAGGACACGCTACTCGTTGGGCCTGGGACACGGTAAACAACTGTGTAACGGACAATGATAAGATAGACAATGTCACCGTCTTCCCGATCGAACTGAACACCATGCCGGGTTTTGCCGGCTCCAGCGCTTACTATCTGCGCTACATGGATCCGCGCAACCACGAAGCACTGGTTAGCAAAGAAGCCGACGAATACTGGCGCAACGTAGATCTTTATGTAGGCGGTACGGAACATGCCACTGGACACTTGATTTACTCCCGTTTCTGGAACAAATTCCTGCACGACCTGGGTATCTCTGTCGTAGAAGAACCTTTCCAGAAATTGGTGAACCAAGGCATGATACAAGGCCGCAGCAACTTCGTATACCGCATCAAGGATACCAACACTTTTGTATCGCTGAACCTGAAAGACCAATACGACACTACCCCACTCCATGTAGATGTCAACATCGTGTCGAACGACGTACTGGACCTCGAAGCCTTCAAAGCCTGGCGTCCCGAATATGCCACAGCCGAATTTATCCTCGAAGACGGCAAATACATCTGCGGATGGGCCGTGGAAAAGATGTCCAAATCGATGTATAACGTGGTCAATCCCGACATGATTGTAGAGAAATACGGTGCCGATACGCTGCGTATGTACGAGATGTTCCTCGGCCCTGTAGAGCAATCCAAGCCCTGGGACACGAACGGCATCGATGGCGTACACCGCTTCCTGAAGAAATTCTGGAATCTTTTCTACGACCGTACAGACAAATATCTGGTAACTGAAGAAGCAGCCACAAAGGAAGAATTGAAGTCGCTACACAAACTTATCAAGAAAGTGACAGGTGACATTGAAACTTTCTCGTACAACACCAGCATCAGCGCTTTCATGATTTGTGTGAACGAACTGGCTGCAGTGAAGTGTAGCAAGAAAGAAATCCTGAATCCGCTAATTGTTACCTTGGCTCCATTTGCTCCTCACATTTGCGAGGAATTGTGGGAAACACTGGGTAACACCGGCTCGGTATGCGATGCACAATGGCCTGCCTATAACGAAGAATACCTGGTGGAAAACTCAGTGAATTACACCGTTTCCTTCAACGGAAAAGCCCGTTTCAACAAGGAATTTCCGGTAGAGACTTCTTCGCAAGACATACAAGATGCCGTACTGGCCGATGAGCGCTCCGCTAAGTGGATGGAAGGCAAATCGGTAGTTAAAGTTATCGTGGTACCGAAAAAAATCATCAACATTGTTGTAAAATAAAAAAGTATGTACATCACAAAACCAACCAAAGCAGTATTGATGAGGGAACTGAAGGATTATGTCTTCATTACCATCGGCCTTATCAGTTATTCTCTGGCATGGGCGGCTTTCCTCATACCCTACCAGATTACAACGGGAGGAACCACTGGTATAGGTGCCATTATCTACTATGCTACAGGATTCCCCATCCAATGGTCGTACTTCCTCATCAATGCGGTACTGATGACGTTTGCCATCAAGATTTTAGGACCTAAATTCAGCATCAAGACCACGTATGCCATTATTATGCTGACCTTTTTCCTATGGCTTTTCCAAAAGTGGGTCAACGGGCCTGACGGCATTCCACCGCAAATTTTAGGTCCTGGACAAGATTTTATGGCTTGCCTTATAGGCGCGGCTATGTGTGGCTTTGGTTTGGGCATTGTGTTCAATAGTAACGGAAGCACGGGCGGTACAGACATTATAGCCGCCATCATCAACAAATATCGTGACATAACATTGGGACGTATGATTATGGCTTGCGATGTGATTATTATCAGCTCCTGCTATTTCATCTTCCACGATTGGCGACGAGTCATATTTGGATTTGTTACCCTGTTTGTCATCGGATTTGTGCTTGACTATGTTGTAAACAGCGCCCGCCAATCTGTACAGTTTCTTATTTTCTCCAAAGAATATGAAAAAATTGCCGACCATATCGCTAAAGATACTCATCGGGGCGTAACAGTGCTCAATGGTATAGGCTGGTACAGCAAGAAAGATGTGAAAGTGTTGGTTGTATTAGCCTACAAACGCCAATCTGTGGAAATATTCCGTTTGGTAAAAGACATTGATCCGAACGCCTTTATTTCACAAAGTTCCGTTATCGGTGTATATGGAGAAGGCTTTGACAAAATCAAAGTAAAATAATAAAAAGATTTATTATCATCATATTATATTGTAATGAAGAAATTTGTTTTTGCCACCAACAATGCTCACAAGCTCGAAGAAGTCAAAGACATTTTAGGAGACAAAATAGAACTTCTTAGCTTGAAAGACATCAATTGCCATGAAGAGATTCCCGAAACGGCCGACACATTGACGGGAAACGCTCTGTTGAAAGCAAGGTATGTTTACGAAAAGTATCATCTGAATTGCTTTGCCGATGATACAGGTCTTGAAGTAGAAGCTCTGAATGGTGCTCCAGGAGTCTATTCGGCACGTTATGCCGGCGAAGCGCACAACTCTGAGGCCAATATGAAAAAGTTACTTCACGAACTCGAAAACATAGAAAACCGCAAAGCACAGTTTCACACCGTTTTTGCCCTAATTCTTGACGGAAAAGAACATTTATTTGAAGGCACCGTAAAAGGGGAAATTACAAAAGTGCACAAAGGCACGTCCGGCTTTGGTTACGATCCCATTTTCAAACCTGAAGGTTATCACCTCACTTTTGCCGAAATGGGTAACGAAGAGAAGAATAAAATCAGTCATCGGGCCAAAGCTACAGAAAAGCTTTGCAAGTTCTTGAAATCCATCTAAAAAGTATCTTAGGTTTCTAGCCCAAGTATTTAAGGATAAATGGCAAAGTATCCTTAAATACTTGGGCTTTTAATATAAAATACTTTTTTAGCTTATTCTATCATCTTGATATATAAAATTTTTAAAGCCCTAATTTAGCCGAAATGTCCAACATACGTTGAATGGGTTTCACGGCTTTAACGGCTATTGTAGGATCAACGATTATTTCAGGACTTTCGTCTTTCAAACATTGGTATAGCTTTTCCAAAGTATTCAGGCGCATGTAGTTGCATTCGTTACAAACGCCGATGGAGGGTGGGGCAGGAATGAACGTAGTTTGCGGACAACGCTTGCGCATTTCGTGTAAAATTCCTGACTCAGTAGCAACGATATAGGTTTTCTCCGGATGGGCTATAGCATATTTCAAGAGAGCTGCCGTAGAGCCTATCACATCGGCTTGCGCCAATACAGCTTGACGGCATTCAGGGTGAGCCAATACCAAGGCCTCTGGATATTGTCGCTTCAACTCCACAATTTTTTCCACTGAGAATTGTTCATGTACGTGGCACGCGCCGTCCCAAAGTAACATATTACGTCCTGTCACAGCGTTAATATAGCTTCCTAAATTTTTGTCCGGCCCGAAAATAATTTTTTCCTCCTTGGGAAAACTTTCCACGATCTGACGCGCGTTGGAAGAAGTCACCACCACATCAGTCAATGCCTTTACGGCTGCGGTAGTGTTGACATACGAAAGAACCGTATATCCAGGATGCTGGTTAATAAACTGTTCAAACGCATCAGCCTGACAACTGTCGGCCAATGAACAGCCTGCATTCATGTCGGGCACCAATACTTTTTTCTCCGGACAGATCACCTTAGCGGTTTCACCCATAAAGTGCACACCGCACATTACAATGATATTTGCCTCTGTCCGTGCGGCTTGTTGGGCCAATGCCAGACTATCGCCTATGTAATCGGCCACATCCTGTATTTCGCTCCGTTGGTAATAGTGCCCCATGACAAGCGCATTCTTCTCCTTTTTCAATTGCTCGATAGCTTCAACCAGATTTTCCATAATCTTATATTTATAGTTTATTTCTCTTCTTTTAAAAAATCCCTTATGGTGCTGATAATAGTCGGTTAATAATGTGAAGAAAAAACAGCTACTTTGTTTGGTAATTAAGTTATTAATGTTTCGCTTTGGTTTATCAATAGTTTATTAACGGGTATTTTCTCATTTTAATCATTGATAATAAGTTATTTCTATTTCAGCATTCACATTCTGTTGATAAAGTGCAAAGTTAATAACTTTCACTTGATAAACCTTGGTCATGAGGTTGAAAAATGTGTTGAAGTTGCTTTTGAAAATGAGGACTAACTTTTTTGTAAGACTGATAACAGGATTTGCATATAGATTCTTTTGAGAATTGCAAGTTTTATTTTTTATTTTCTTTTCTTCGGCTATTGACAGGTTTTCAACGGTTATTCACCGGTATATGAACGGAAAGATGTATCTTTGCACATAATCATTTAAATTATTCATGGATCATCGCAAACTGAAAATAACCGAACTGCACCGCATAAGTGTCGAGGAGTTTAAAAAAGCGGAGAAACTTCCTTTGGTAGTGGTGCTTGACAACATCCGGAGCCTGCACAACATTGGTTCGGTATTTCGTACGTCCGATGCTTTCCGCATCGAATGTATTTATCTGTGTGGTATTACAGCCACGCCTCCGCATCCCGAAATGCACAAGACTGCTTTAGGGGCTGAATTTACCGTAGATTGGAAATATGTGAATAACGCGGTTGAAGCGGTTGATAACTTGCGTAAGGAAGGTTATATAGTTTATTCCGTAGAGCAGGCGGAGAACAGTGTCATGCTGGAGAACTTGAAGTTAGAGCATGGAAAGCGTTATGCGGTGGTGTTGGGAAATGAAGTGAAAGGTGTCGGACAGGAAGTAATCGACCATAGTGACGGGTGCATCGAGATTCCCCAATATGGCACTAAGCATTCACTTAATGTATCCGTCACCGCAGGAATTGTGATTTGGGATTTGTTTAAGCAATTAGTAAGGTGATTGTTTTTCGTTATATTTGTCCGCTCTGCACCATCAATATCACCCGTTCGGTCAGTGCATCATCTCCTGTAGGGTCGTATTCTTTCTTCAGGCTGGCGCCGAAGAGGGCGGCAAATGTCTGGTAGAAACCTGCACGGAAGGGACCAAGGAAGGCTTTCACCAGCTCATAGCCCGTAGAGTTAGTTTGACGGTCTACTAACTTTATCAGCAACTTGCCTTGTGAGAAAGTCAGCTTTTTCATGCGGGGCATGTATTGCTCTTTCAGTCCTTTTTCCACCCGCTTCAGATGTTTTTGGCGTTCGCCGGGAGGGAGTGTTTGCAGATATTCATAAGTTTCAATGATAATGCCGTTTACCTCATTGGCTATAGGTAATACTTTCTTCACATCACGTACTAATTTATTATAACGTATTCTTTCTCTCCGATTTTTGAATTTTAAGGGTTTAAAGATGTATACAGTTCTTAACTGCACGCAAGGGATGGTATCTCCTTCATACACGCACATAGGAGTAAGGTACACCTTTTTTCCATTATCGGATGGCGTACTTTTCTGTTGGGCATGTAGCGTGGAGTATCCAAAAGCCGCCAACACCATGAGAACAATAAGGTTAAACTTTGTTTTCATGCCACAAAAGTACATCATTCTATGAAATATTTTTGCGGGTTCAGCATTTTTCCTTGTGCCATTAACTTATTTAAGATAACTTTGCGGCTTGATAAGCAAATACAAATACAGGGATGAGGATAAGATTTTTGTTGATAACCTTGTTGATAAGTGCGGCATTGAAGGCTCAGCATACGGATTTATGGCTTTTAGAAGAGAATCTGGAGCAATTGGCTGTCGAATCGGATGCTACCGATTGGGAGGATGAATTGGAAGAGCTTTCGTATCGTTTAAAGGAAAAGGTAAATTTGAATACAGCTACGAAAGAACAGTTGGAAATGTTTCCTTTTTTGTCTGATATTCAGATAGAAAACTTATTGGCATATGTTTACCTGCATGGCGGAATGAAGACTATCTACGAATTGCAGTTGGTGGAGGAGATGGATAAAGAGACTATTGAACGTCTTCTGCCTTTTGTCCGTGTGTCAAAGTCTAGCAAAGACAATGCCTTTCCTTCGTGGAAACGTGTGCTAAATTTCGCGAAGCATGAGGCAACGGCTCGCTTCGATGTGCCGTTTTACACACGCAAGGGGTATGAAAAAGATTATCTGGGTCCTTCGCTTTATCATTCCTTACGCTACAGTTTTCGTTATGGCGAACGGGTGCAGGCAGGAGTGAGTGGTGAGAAGGATGCCGGCGAACCGTTTTTTGCCTTGCACAACCGGAAGGGATATGACCATTATTCCTATTATCTGATGTTGAAGGAGTGGGGGAGGCTTCAAACTTTGGCTATAGGGACATATAAAGCAAGTTTTGGTCAGGGGTTGGTGTTAGGCAATGCTTTTGGATTGGGTAAGTCATTTTCATTGGCCACGGCCGAATATCGTACGGAAGGTTTTCGCAAACACGGTTCTTCGGATGAGTACAATTATTTCCGTGGAGTAGGGGGGACTGTCCGGCTAGATTCTTCCTGGCGTGCTTCCGCTTTTTATTCGCACCGCAATTTGGATGGTGTGGTGAAGGAAGGAGAGATTACCTCCATTTATAAAACCGGGCTTCATCGTTCGGAGAGCGAGGTGGAGAAAAGGCATACGTTGGTGATGCAAGTAACGGGTGGAAATGTGACTTATGAGAATCTTCACCTGAAGGTAGGTGTCACGGGTATTTATTATTTTTTCAATCATCCTTATGAGCCCGATTTGCGGGAGTATGCCAAGTATAATCTTCGTGGAAATCGTTTTTACAATGTAAGCATCGATTACAATTATCGTTTAGGTCAGTTTGCATGGGTCGGGGAGGCGGCCAAGGGGAAAAAGGGATATGCTTTGCTCAACCGGTTGAGGTATCAATGGAACAGTGATTACAAATTGATGTTGATACACAGGTTTTATTCGCATGACTATTGGTCTTTTTTCGGACATGGGTTTGGCGAAGGAAGCACTCCTCAAAATGAAAACGGATGGTATGTTGCAGCCGAAATATCACCTTTTGCATGTTGGAAATTTTTTGGTGCAGTTGATTTCTTTTCTTTTCCATGGTGGAAGTATCGTATCAGCAAGCCTTCACAGGGTACGGATGTTATGTTTCAAGCCACATTTACACCAAATGAACATTGGATAATGTATGCCAATTATCGCTATAAGCGGAAAGAGCGCGATGTGACAGGCACGAGTGGAGAGGTGACGTTACCCACTCATCATCATAAGACACGTTTCCGGCTGAATTATGTGAATGGTTTATGGAATCTGCGTACTACGTTCGACTATAATCATTTCAGTCAGCCGGACCTTCAATTCAGTCAAGGTTGGTTGCTGACTCAGTCGTGTAGTTTTCAAGTCCCCTTTGCTCATTTAACAACTTCTCTCCAAGGTTCTTATTTTCACACAGATGATTATGACTCACGTGTCTATGCTTATGAGAGAGGATTGCTCTATACTTTCTATACACCTTCGTTCAATGGGCGCGGCTTTCGTTATTCAGCTTACTTACGTTATGATTTTCGTGACTGGCTGATGTTGATAGCCAAGTTTGGGCAAACTATTTATCAGGATAGGGATGAAATTAGTTCGGGTAAGGACTTGATTCGAGGCAATAAGAAATCGGACTTACAGGTACAGGTTCGCTTGAAGTTTTAAGCATTTGAGTGCAGTATAAAATGTAAATATGAAAGAATAATCTATTTCTTTGGCCAAATAAAAAAGACTTATATAAATTGAGGGTGTTTTTTAGAGCCTACCGGAAGGTTACTAACATGAAGGATCAATGTTACTAACATGAGAGAGCAATGTTTCTAACATGAAGGGTTAATGTTTCTAACCTTCACTAAGTCTGCTTAGAAATATTTCTGGCAGTGTATTACAGAAGGTGAATGAAGAAAGTTGCAAATGCTGACATAAAAAATATACATTTATTTTTTGTGTAAATAATTATATTAAAAAAAGAATATTGCCGGGTAGTGTTAAGGCATTCAAAGTTTCTTTCTTATTTCCTTTATTCACTTGTTCAGTATTTATTTCGTATTCTTGTTGCATTGATTACTAAATACACATAGAAATCTCTGAAACATAGTTAAAAATCTGCTTTAAAACAGATGTGCATTTTTAAAAATAGGTACTTTTGCAAGGCCGAAAACTAAATGGGTGATTAGAGTTTTCGGTTTTACCCCTGTCAAAGAGGTTGAATTTTGCAAAATTTAGAATTGACACAGATAACAATTTAGTATGAAGAGTAGATTAGTATTATCGGTATGTTGCCTTGCACTGCTCAGCAGTTGCGGACAAGGCGATAAGGGCGCAGGAAAAGCGCCGGAGTATGCAGTATTGGAAACTCAAGCAACAACTGCTCACCTAACCAACAGCTATCCTGCCACTATTCGTGGTAAACAAGACGTGGAAATCCGTCCTATGGTCAGTGGATTTATCACTAAATTGCATGTAGACGAAGGGTCAGAAGTAAAGAAGGGACAAGTATTGTTTACGATCGACCAAGTGCAGTACAAAGCAGCCGTAGAGACGGCGAAAGCAGCTGTAGAGACGGCGAAAGCGGCTTTGCAAACACAGGAACTGACCACCCAAAACAATCGTGAACTGAATAAGCGTGGCATTGTCAGTGATTATCAGTTGAGTACATCAGAGAACCAGTTGGCACAGGCTAAGGCTTCATTGGCTCAAGCAAAGGCGTCACTGACCAACGCTACACGTAATTTGGAATATACGGAAGTGACCAGTCCAAGTAACGGTATCGTTGGACAAATACCTTACCGTATCGGCAGCCTGGTGAGCGCATCCAGTGAAAATCCATTGACAACCGTAGCCGACAATTCGGAGATGTATGCCTATTTCTCCATGACCGAACGTCAGTTATTGACTATGATTCGTGAAGGAGGTTCTCAGAAAGAAATTCTGGAAAAGTTGCCTAAAATTCGTCTGCAACTGATAGATGGAAGCCTGTATCCTGATAGTGGACGGGTAGAGACCATCAGTGGTGTGATCGATCCGACTACAGGTTCGGTAAGCATGCGTGCCATGTTCCCCAATGAACACAACATTCTACGTAGTAACTCCACGGGTAATGTGGTCTTTCCTAATGTGCTGACAGATGTTATTCTTATACCACAGTCAGCTACTACAGAAATTCAGGACAAGAAGTTCGTTTATGTGCTGCAACCGGATAATACGGTGAAGAACACCGAGATACAGGTATACACGCTGAACGATGGTCAGAATTACTATGTAACGGGTGGACTGAAGGTAGGCGATAAGATTGTAGTAGAAGGTGTACAAGCCATTCATGATGGACAAGCCATCACACCGATTACACCCGCTGACAAAGAAGCTGCCTACAAACAGGCATTGGAAGATCAGAAGAACGGTAACATTCAAACCGCATTCCAATAAAAAACAAGTTATTTACCATTTACCAAGTACAATTTACAATGTGTGAAAAATAGAGAAATATCGTGAATAGTAAATTGTTGAATAGTAAATGAATAGGATTGTAAATAGTAAATCGTTAAATAGTAAATGTAAGATATGAATTTAGCCAGATTTATAAACCGTCCGGTATTGTCAACAGTGATTTCTATCCTGTTGGTTATCTTAGGTTTCATCGGACTGGCAACGTTGCCTGTCACCCAATATCCGGATATCGCTCCGCCTACCGTTTCGGTGAGCGCGACTTATACGGGCGCCAACGCCCAGACCGTGTTGAACTCGGTCGTATCCCCGTTGGAAGACCAAATAAACGGTGTGGAGAATATGATGTACATGACCTCCGACGCATCGAACAACGGTTCGGCCACCATTACCGTTTACTTTAATCAGGGTACAGACCCGGATATGGCGCAGGTGAACGTACAGAACCGTGTGACTGCCGCCCAAGGTCTGTTGCCTCAGGAAGTAACACAGATTGGTGTGACCACGCGTAAGCGTCAATCATCCATGCTGATGATCTTCACCATCTACGACATGGAGGACAAGTATAACATCGAATTTATCGAAAACTACGCCAATATTAATATTATCCCCGAAATCAAGCGTGTGTCCGGTGTGGGTGATGCTTTCGTGATGGGTGCCGACTACTCCATGCGTATTTGGTTGAAGCCGGACGTGATGGCACAGTACAAGTTGATTCCATCGGACATCAGCGCAGCACTTGCCGAACAGAACATAGAGGCGGCTCCGGGACAATTTGGTGAACGGAGTAATCAGACATTCCAATACACCATTCGTTACCGTGGTCGTCTGCAGACTCCGGAAGAGTTTGAGAATATTGTTATCAAGTCATTGCCTGATGGTGAGGTGTTGCGCATGAAAGATGTGGCCGACATCGAATTGGGACGTAACACGTATGGTTTCGACGCTACGGTGGACGGACATAAGGGTGTCAGCTGTATCGTGTTCCAAATGGCAGGTACCAACGCTACGTCTACCATTCAGAATCTGGAAAAGGTATTGGATGAAATGCAAAAGAGCATGCCGGCGGGTATTGGCGTCAACATTGCGCAGAGTGCCAATGACTTCCTTTTTGCTTCTATCCATGAGGTGATTAAGACCTTGATTGAGGCGTTCATCCTGGTGTTCATCGTAGTGTATATCTTCTTGCAGGACATGCGTTCTACGTTGATTCCCGCCATTGCCATTCCGGTGGCTTTGATTGCGACATTCTTCGTACTGAAAATTATCGGCTTTAGTGTCAATTTGCTGACCCTTTCGGCTATGGTGCTTGCCATCGCGATTGTGGTGGACGATGCCATAGTCGTCGTCGAGGGCGTCCATGCGAAGCTGGATCAGGGTTATAAGTCAGCCCGTCTGGCTGCCATCGACGCCATGCACGAGTTGGGCGGCGCCTTGGTGTCCATTACGTTGGTCATGATGTCTGTGTTTATCCCCGTAAGTTTCATGGGTGGTACGGCAGGTACGTTCTACCAACAGTTTGGTTTGACCATGGCTATTGCCATTTTCTTCTCTGCTGTTAACGCCTTGACATTGAGTCCTGCCCTTTGTGCCATCTTCTTGAAACCGCACAATACGGAAGGTGGACATGAGGCTTCGTTGAAAGAACGTATCGGTACGGCTACGAAAGAAGCGCGTAAGATATGGATTCAGCGTTATGCGCAGGGATTGGGTAAATTCATGAAGCCGAAGCTGACTATCCTTTTTACTATTGTAGCTATTTTGGGTATGATATTCGGTATGTTCAGTTTTGAGGAACATCCGGTGCTGTGTCCGATATTCATTGTCATCAGTATCATGGGTGTAGCAGGTATGACGACGGATGAGTTCAAGCATTCGTTCAACAGTTCGTACGACTCCCTGCTGGGCAAATATAAGAAACAGGTATTGAAATACATTCAGAAACGTTGGCTGAGTGGTGGTCTGGTAGCAGCATCCATTGTCCTGTTGGTGGTATTTATGCAGATTACCCCGACCGGTATGGTGCCCAATGAAGACACAGGTACCATTATGGGTGCCGTGACATTGCCTCCCGGAACGTCACAGGAACGTGCACAGCAGATTTTGGCGCGTGTGGACAGTCTGGTTGCCGCCGAACCTGCTGTACAATCGCGTACTATCATTTCCGGTTACAGCTTCATCGGTGGTCAGGGTCCTGGTTATGGTTCAGTCATCATCAAGTTGAAACCTTGGGAGGAACGTTCAACGATGCAGAACTCTACCATTGTTTATGCGACTTTGTTTATGCGTGCGCAGAAAATAATAAAAGAGGCTCAGGTATTGTTCTTCGCTCCGCCTATGATTCCGGGTTACTCCGTATCTACCGATATTGAGTTGAACATGCAGGATAAGACGGGTGGTAGTTTGGACCGCTTCTACAGTGTGGTACAGAACTATATGACCGCTTTGAAAGAACGCCCGGAAATTACTTCGGCCGCCACGAATTTCAATCCTAACTTCCCGCAATACCAGTTGGATATTGACGCTGCCGCTTGTAAGCGTGCCGGCATCAGTCCGAGCAGTATTTTGAGTGTAATGCAGGGATATTATGGCGGTTTGTACGCTTCAAACTTTAACAGTTTCGGTAAGATGTACCGTGTAATGATACAGGGTGAGCGTGATGCTACTAAGAACCTCGAATCACTGGAAAGTATCAAGGTACGTAATGAAGATGGCGAAATGGCTCCTGTCAGTCAGTTTGTAACGTTGACCAAGGTCTACGGTCCGGATGTCATCAACCGTTTCAACCTGTATACTTCTATGAAAGTGATGGTAGCACCCGCCACCGGCTATACTTCCGGTCAGGCATTGCAGGCCATTGCCGAAGTGGCCGAGCAGAATTTGCCAGCCGGTTTCGGTTATGAGTTGGGTGGTATGGCACGTGAAGAGGCCGAGACAAGCGGCAGTTCTACGGGTATTATCTTTATTTTGTGCTTTGTCTTCGTTTATCTGTTGCTAAGTGCGCAGTACGAAAGTTACATCTTGCCGTTGGCCGTATTGCTTTCCGTACCTTTCGGTCTGATGGGTAGTTTCATCTTCGTGAACGGTGCCAGCCTTATCGGTGGTATACCGGCTTTGCAGATGATTATAGGCACGATGTCCAACAACATCTACATGCAGATTGCTTTGATTATGTTGATGGGTCTGTTGGCCAAGAATGCCATCTTGATTGTAGAGTTCGCCCTCGACCGTCGTAAGATGGGCATGAGTATTACGTGGGCAGCCGTTTTAGGTGCCGCCGCTCGTCTGCGTCCTATCTTGATGACTTCGTTGGCCATGGTTATTGGTCTGTTGCCGTTGATGTTTGCCAGCGGTGCGGGTGCTAACGGTTATCGTACATTGGGTACATCGGCCATCGGTGGTATGTTGATAGGTATGATTTTGCAAATCTTCATTGTACCGGCTTTGTTCGTAGCCTTCCAATACTTGCAGGAAAAGGTTAAACCGATGGAGTGGGACGATGTGGATAATTCTGACGCTACCGCTGAGATAGAACAATACAGTAAATAAATGAAGAATGACTATGAAAGGAAAAATCATAACTCTGATGTGTGCAACGGTTCTATTGAGCAGTTGCCACATCTATAAAGCATACGACAGACCGGATGATATCTCTACAGAAGGTCTGTACCGGGACACAGCATTGGTAAACAGTGCTGTAGAATCAGACACGACTAACTTTGGCAACGTACCTTGGCGGGAAGTGTTTACTGATCCTTTGTTGCAAGGTTATATAGAGCAAGCATTGACCAATAATGCCGACCTTCGTTCCGCTATGCTGAATGTGGAGTCTGCTCAAGCTGCTTTGATGTCTGCCCGTCTGACTTACTTACCTCAGATAGGTTTAAGTCCTCAGGGAACATTGACTAACTGGGACAAGGGTACAGCTACGTCTAAGACGTATTCTATTCCTGTTACAGCCAGTTGGCAAATAGATTTGTTCGGGCAGATCCTCAATCCGAAGCGTGCCGCTCAGGTATCGTTGAAACAGGCTCAGTTCAGTCAGCAAGCTGTACAGACCCAGCTTATTGCCAATACGGCGAATATTTACTATACGCTTCTGATGCTGGACCGTCAGTTGGAAATCACGGAGAATACGGCTGATGTGCTGAAGAAATATGTGGAAACCATGGAAGCGATGTATGAGTATGGTAGTGTGAACAGTGCTGCTATTGAACAAAGTCGTAGCGCTTATGCACAGGTTGTAGCTTCTTTGTCTGACTTGCGTCAAAGTGTTACGGAAGCGGAAAATTCGTTCTGTCTTATCTTGAACGAACCGGCACATGCCATCGAACGGGGTGTGTTGGAAGATCAGGTATTGCCTACCGAATTTTCTGCCGGTGTTCCCATCCAGTTGCTTTCTAACCGTCCGGATGTGAAAGCCGCTGAAATGACATTGGCAGCTTGTTACTACAACACGAATAGTGCCCGTGCTGCTTTTTATCCTAGTATTACGTTGAGCGGTTCGGCAGGTTGGACCAACAACAGTGGGGCAGGCATTGTTAATCCCGGTAAGTTGCTGGCTTCGTTGGTCGGTTCATTAACGCAACCTCTGTTCTACCGTGGTACCAACATCGCTCGTCTGCGTCAAGCCAAGGCACAGGAAGAACAGGCTAAGATTGGCTTCCAAACCGCATTGTTAAACGCTGGAAACGAAGTGAGCAATGCCTTGGCTTTGTATCAGAACACCTTGGCAAAAGTTAATTCTCGCACCATGCAAGTAAATTCTTCCCGTAAAGCTGCTGAAGATACAAAAGAATTGTTTAACTTAGGCACGTCAACCTATCTGGAAGTGCTGACAGCTGAGCAATCGTACTTAAGCGCACAATTGTCCGAGGTATCTGATACCTACGACCAAATGCAGGCTGTCATTAACTTGTACCAGGCTTTAGGTGGCGGAAGAGAAAATTAATACTAAAATCTACTATTATGATTAGTCCTTTAGCTTATGTAGACCCTGCTGCCAAGCTCGGTAAGAATGTAATGGTACAACCGTTCGCTTATATCGAAGGTGATGTGGAAATCGGTGATGATTGCATCATCATGTCAGGTGCCCGTATTTTGAACGGTACGCGTATGGGAAAAAGTAATACCGTGCATCATGGCGCGGTATTGGCCAGTACGCCGCAAGATTTCCATTATGAAGGTGAAGATAGCCTTCTTATCATTGGTGATAAGAACGATATTCGTGAAAATGTAGTGATAGCTCGTGCTACTCATAAAGAAGGAGGCACGCGTATTGGTAACGAGAATTTTCTGATGGATGGGGTACATTTGTGCCATGACGTACAAATTGGTAACCATTGTGTGTTAGGTATCCGGAGTATGATAGCCGGTGAAAGTAGAGTGGATGATTGCACTATTTTGAGTAGTAATGTCATTGTACAACAAAATTGCCACATTGGGAGCTGGGTATTGATTCAGGCTGGATGTCGGATTTCTAAACATGTACCTCCCTATGTGATTATGGCGGGTAATCCTGTGCAGTATCATGGCATTAATGCTGTTATCTTACAACATAAGAGCGATGTGAACCATATTACTGACCGTATTCTACGTCATATTATGAATGCTTACCGTCTGATTTACCAAGGAAACTTCAGTCTGCAGGATGCTGTATTGAAGATTGAGGATCAGATACCGATGAGCGAGGAAATCCACAACATTCTGAACTTCATTCGCGAGGCGAAAGAAATAGTACGGTAATCTCTCTTTGCATGCGAAATATAAAAAGAGAGGGTGCTTCTTTTTGAACTGCACCCTCTCTTTTTTATTCAAACCGTAACAGTCCGAAGTATTCGGGACGATGAAAGTCCGGATTCTCTACGGCTATAGGATTCCAGGAAAGAAAATGAGGAGTCTGTAGTTTGTCTCCACATTTGTAGAAATTGGCATGCATGGTTCTACCTGACAATGTTTCTATTTGATGCTTGAAGTAAGTAGCGGTGGGAATAATCAGTACTACTTCCCATGTACATTCGCCGATTCGCTCTTCAAAAGGAGCACGTCCTAAACTTGCCCAGCGCTGTACGCCATCCAGTACCGTTTGTGAGGCATGTTCCCTGCCGTTACGTCCGCTTCCTGCGCCTACCAATAGAGTACCCGCACAGTTACACTCCATATTATAATAGATGCCGTCATCTTCGGGCATGGAGAAAAACTCCACGCAGGCGTCTTCCCATACAGGGCCATTGTCTTTAGCCGCTGTAGCACGGACGGAATTTTCCCGCACTTTGTAATGTAGCACGATGGCATCGTCCGTATGCGCTATGCGGAAGGATGCTTCAGGTTTGTAAGGATATTCTTCCCAGTTTACTGTGTTGATAGGCATAAAAGCTATTTTTTCCGCGTCCAGCAAGGCGGGTACAGCTTCCACAGGTACGTCTTTCAGACTGATTTTCTTTACATACAATTCTTTCATATCGCCAGTTGATGATTTACATGCACCGCAAAGGGCGCAGATAATACAAATAACTAAAAATCTCATTTACAATAACGACTGAATGTAAGCATGCATCTTCGGTGTATGTTCTTCCACGCTTTGCAACAGCTTGAACTGGGCTTTGGTGCGTACCAAGTTGTGTTCCGGATATTGTATCTTGTAGTATGTATCTCCGTTCAGGTAGTCGGCCAAGAAGCGTACACATTGCATGTAAGGGAACAAGGCGGCTGCATAAGGCAGATTTTCTATCTCGATGGGGAGCAGGAAACTGCGTGCGGCCTCGATATATCCTGCGGTAAAGGCACGGAAGATGTCCATGTTGAAGTTTACGTTATCCAGGTTGCGGTCGTCTTCCGCTCCAGTGTTGGCTGCCGAACGAAGGAAGTCACCGTAGTCAGAGAAGATAAACGAAGGCATTACCGTGTCCAAGTCGATGACACAGAGTACCTGGTCTGTCGCCTCATCGAACATCATGTTGTTCACCTTTGTGTCACAGTGGCATACGCGCTTAGGCAGTTTCCCTTCCCGATACAACCGTTCGGCTTTGCACATTTCTTCAGCCCGGCGTTCTATTTCGTCTAGGTAATAAGAGACTTCCTTTACACGTCCTGCCTTGTCATTCGCTACCGCTTCACGCAGTTGGCTTAGGCGAAACTCCATGTTGTGGAAATCGGGAATTGTTTCACCCAATTGATCTGTAATGTCTGCCAGCATGGCTTCGAAGTCACCGAAGGCTAAACCTACCAGTTTTGCGTTCTCCGGATTGACGGCTTCGCGAGTTACTGCGTTCGGGATGAAAGTCATTACGCGCCAATAGGCGTTGCCGTCCGTCCAATACGTTTTTCCGTCTTCAGCCGGCCAAAAGTGCAATGTCTTGCGTTCTATGTCGCTTTCGCTCCGTTCTTCCAGTCTTTGCCGGATGTGTGCCGTGACGGCTTCGATATTCCGTTGCAACAGATCCACATTCTGGAACACATTGTGGTTGATGCGTTGCAACACGAAATCAGGTTGTCCGGACTTTGTGATTACTTTATACGTGTCGTTGATAAGTCCTGACCCCAAAGGTACGATTTCTTGAACCTCACCCGGTAAACGGAAATGAGCGGTGATAGATAAAAGGTCATTCATAATGTAATTTGTTTAAGTAGTTTATAAATAAGAAGTTAATTGTTTCTGATGTTTCAAATATTGGTATCCGAAACGACAGCGCAGGCAATCGTGCTTGTCGCAATACTCTTTCTGTAGTTGGATGAGTGCTTGCGAGTCAGCGGCGGAAGTGACTAATATGCCTGCTCCTTCCCACATGCGGGTGATGTAATTGTTCTCAGCGGGCAGTTCTTCCAATAATATTGTAGCTCGTTCGCACAGGTATTCTTTCTGACAATGGCGGCCGTAAGCGTAAAGGAAAGGCACTACGGCATTGATGATAATTAGGTCAAGCCCCGATTTGCTCATTTGTTTTGTCTTTCTGGGGGACGTTTTAGAGAAAGTGAAATGCTCTTCCCAATAGGCTGATACGTCTGTGGCTAGCAATTTCCGAAGTTCATCGGCTGTCTGTGTTTCCATCACTTTGGAAAAAAGTCCTTCACTATGATGATACAGATAAGCTAATTGAGCCAACCGGACGTGAGGAAAACTGCCCGGACGGGTACGCAGAAGTTTCCAACTCGAGGTTGTTATGGGTTCGGGCAAGCTGAATTTCTGCCGCAGGTAATGGTATTCTTTCTTCAGGCAGATATAATAGTCATCGTAATCGGGACGGTCTTCCTCCAAGAAGCCTGCCGTACCCAGAAAGAATGCTTCTACCTGAAAGAGGTTGTCGCGGTGTTTGTCCACGGCACGCAGGGGAACAAGTTTGGCCCATGCTTCGAAAGCGTCTGCATTCAGTCCGAAGCCGTATCCTCGTGCCAGGGTAATGAAAAATGCATCTTCCCAGTGGCCTCCACACAGGTCAAGCCGGGCTTGAATATCTTTAGTTTTCCGTTCGAAGCGTTCCACTTGTAAAACCGAAAGCCACGAATGTATCGTTAGCTTGGGCAAGTCTGTAAGGATGGTATAGCAGCGCGGACGTATTTCCGTCTGGTGTAATTCATCGTATCTGCGGGTTACTTCGTCCGGAGGAGTTAATACCAGTTCAGGCATTGTTTCTCCGTCCTGTCGGTGAACAGAATCATCAGCTTCTCCTACTACATGCAGAATGACGTTATTGTAGGCTGCGTCCCGGTCGTGTCCGTGTTTTATCCAGTCCGATGCCCGATCGTGTATTTCCACGTTGCCTGCCCAAAGCACGCCATCCAACTTTAACTTGGCGCCTATGAAGTCTGGTCCGGCATGCGGGTTAGGCAAACCGGGGTCGATGACTTCCACCAGCTGTCCGTCTGTCGTGCGGAGTTCTCCCAAAGGAAACAGCTTGTGGCTCCAAACGTAATGCAATAACTTTTCCACGTTTCCTTATTATTTATACAAAAATAAATATTCTTGTTGACATAACCTAACATTATTCTTCCTTATCTGCTTCCTCTTCCCGATCCGGCAACGAAATGGTAAACTCGCTGAATCGTCCCGGCACGCTTTCCACTCCTACGTAGCCCCCGTGTTCGCGTACCACATTCATCACGTAGTTCAGTCCTAAGCCAAAGCCAGAGACCTTCTTTCCTTCGCCTTTGTCTTTGGGCAATACTCGCTCAAACTTGTCGAAGATGGTACGTTGCGCGGATAGGGGAATGCCGATGCCGTTGTCCCTTACACGGATGTGGATGTAGCCATTGTCCCGGCAGGAAACGATGGTCACTTCTACGCCTTCCGGCTTGGAGTATTTCAGCGCATTGTCTATCAGGTTAGAGAGTGCCTCTTTCAAGTATTCCTTATCGGCATAAACGGTTTCTGCCTGCAAGTCTGTACGGAAGGTTATGGGCTTTGAGGCCTTTGCTTCGAACGTGTGTATCAATTCTTCTGCCAAGGGCGGAAGCTCCACCTCGTCCAAATCCAATATCAGTCGGCCGGCTTCTAATTTGGAGAGCGTCAGCACTCGGTTGGTAAGCGTCAGCAGGTGACCCGCTTCTTGCTCTAATACCTCGAAGTGCTTTTCTTTCTTCTCCGGCTTGTCGTCCAGACGTCCGCTACGGAGTGTGCGCAGACCGATGAGCAGGGTGGTGAGGGGCGACTTCATGTCGTGTATCATGGCATAGGAGAAGTCCTCGCGCATCTGCGCCAACTTGTCCTGCCGATGGATGATGCTCACTTGTGTGAATATGCCCAATCCCAACAATCCAAAGCCTACCAAAGTTCCCAACAGATTATAGAGTTGGCTACCCAACGTCTCCGCCCGCAAGTTTAGCAGATGTGCCTCAATGCCCTGCCCGTCTCCTGCGGGGATGACGTACGTCCGTCCTGCCTTTACTAACGGGGCATAGTCGGCATAGTAGCGTAAGGCTGGACGGAATATTGTAGCAGAGTCTATCTTCACACTGTTTAGCCGGAAGCGCAGGTGTTGCAGGCCGGTGACTTCTAGTTCCTCCTTGAAAAGTACGTCCAGGTGGAGTGTGGTGTCAGTGGCATGGGCGTCATCTGCCCGGCACCAGGCTTCGTGTACGTGGCGCGCCACTTGTTCGCTTCGCAGCTCCAAGCTCATACCTGTCCATCGCCCCAAGAAGAAGAGGGCGATGACGGAGGCCACGAGAGTCAGCAGAATGTAGTTGGACTTATTCATGCGGCAAATATAGTCCTTTTCTTTCAGAAGGCAAACCGTTAACGTAAAGATAACGTAGCGTTAACCTTATACGTGCAGCGTACGCCTTACCTTTGCCTGCGGAAACAAGATTATCAATTTAAAAACAGACATACGGAAATGAAAACATCTGAATCTATCTTGAACAACCCCTTGTCGGCGGGTGGCATCGAGGTAAAACTTAGCTTGGGTAAACTGAGTCTGCGCATCCTTCTCCTTTATCTATTGTTCATGTTGGTCGGTTCTGCGGCTTATGTGTATATTTGGGAAGATTTTTCGGCCTATGGGTTGGGACGTTACATCGGGGAGTTTTGGGGGGCGCATGCTTTGGCTGCCATCTTTTTTATATTTATCTTTTATATTCCGTTGCAAGCACTCTTGCTCATTGTGGCCAACGGATGCAGATTGAAAGGGCTTCGCTGGCGGTGCAATTGGGTAGGAGCTGGTGTTTACTTGCGCTATCCCATCGCTTTGAAGAAGTTTCGTGTCACGTTGCTGTTGCCGGGCATTCTGTTGGGCGTACTTCCCACCCTGCACGGTTTCTGCGGCGGGCATCCTTTCGTCTACATCTTCGGCTTGGTGGGCATCATCTTCTCCGTGGGCGATTTTACCTTATGGTATAGACTTCGTCCTTTCCATGATGATGATCTTTACCAGGCGGGGCGTAATGAGTTGCAGTGCACCATCATCCAACGGAACTTTACTGAGAAGCTGTTTTGAATTGATCCGTCTCTGTAACTATACGAAAAATTTTTAGTAAAGATTCAAAATAGTTTCTGGGGTGAGATATGAAAAAGCCTTGCACGTCCCCTGCGGAATGGCATTACCGCAGGTTTTGTGCAAGGCCTACATTTTTAAAACTCTAAATAAAACAATCGCTTGCTTTTACCTTAAAAATGTTTCTGTGTGTTTATTAGTATCCGGCGTTCTGGCTCCAGTTCGTGTTGGCATTCAGTGTATTTACACTCAACGGCCACAGACGATATTGCGGGTTGGTCGCATCGGGATTGAAGTCGTTCTTGAAGCCCCAGTCGCGTTCGAAGTCACCGAAACGGATCAAGTCGTTACGACGCCAGTGCTCGTCCAGGAACTCACGGCCACGTTCGTCCAAAATCTCTTGCAGGCTTGGATTGTGGTCCAAGAGCGGAGCGTTGACGTATCCACGGATTTGGTTGAACAGGCTCTGCGGTGTATCACCGTTGGCAGACGTAGTTGCACCTTGGCGTACAAGGGCTTCGCATTTCATCAGAATAACATCCGCATAACGGAAGATGGGCAC
>CALUOV010000038.1 GCA_944322275.1 uncultured Bacteroides sp.
GAACTAACGCACCAATGTGTCTAACGTTTAAGTAGCTTTCTCTCTCGATTGCGGGTGCAAAGGTAGATGTTTTTTTTAGATTAGCAAAAGATTATGAGCTTTTTTTCTTGTAGAAAAATCAGGTTGTATTATAAGTCCCTTATCATTAGTCTGTTAGGCGCTTGTTAAATCCGTTATTTAACATTCGTTTAGGATGGACGCTTTCATTTGTGTGAATGAGAGAAAACTAAAGACATGCTATGAAAATACACGAAAATAAAAACTTTGTGTTTCAAATGTTCTCCAATTTACTATAAATAGTTATTTTTGCGAACTATTTTGGAGAATATTGTAAATCGTTTAATAAAACAGAAACTAAACACATGCAGGTAGCAATAGTGAAATACAATGCGGGCAATGTGCGCTCCGTAGATTGCGCATTGAGGCGATTGGGAGTGGAAGCTACATTGACGGACGATGAAAAAACATTGCGGGAGGCGGACCGTGTCATATTTCCCGGAGTGGGAGAGGCTGGCACTACAATGGATTTCCTGCGTGCCACGGGATTGGATGGTGTTATCCGCAATTTAGAGAAGCCTGTGTTGGGGATCTGCCTGGGTATGCAGCTGATGTGCAGGCATTCAGAGGAAGGAGATGTAGACGGGTTGGGGATATTCGATGTGGACGTCAAACGCTTCCGTTCGGCACGGCATGAAGATAAGGTGCCCCACATGGGTTGGAATACGCTGACGCAAGCACACGGACCTTTGTTCAGAGAGTTCACCAAGGAGGAGTTTGTGTATTTCGTACATAGCTATTATGTGCCATTAAACCGATATACGGCCGCTGTGACGGACTATATACAGCCTTTCAGCGCGGCTTTGCATAAAGATAATTTCTACGCTACACAGTTTCACCCTGAGAAAAGTGGAACAGTGGGTGAGCGCATTCTGAAAAACTTCTTGATGTTATGATAGAGATAATTCCCGCCATAGATATTATAGATGGCAAATGTGTACGTCTCTCTCAGGGTGATTATGCCAGTCAAAAGACGTATAATGAACATCCCCTCGAAGTGGCCCGGATGCTGGAGGACGGAGGCATCCGGCGCCTGCACGTGGTGGACTTGGATGGGGCAGCCTCCCATCATATCGTAAATTATAAGGTGTTGGAGCAGATCACAACGAAAACCTCGCTCATTGTGGACTTTGGAGGAGGATTGAAAACCGATGAAGACCTGCGCATTGCCTTCGAGTGCGGGGCGCAGATGGTAACGGGAGGAAGTATAGCCGTAAAAAATCCCGATATATTTGCCCGTTGGATAGCCACATACGGGGCGGAGCGCATCATCTTGGGGGCAGACGCCAAGGACAAACGGATAGCCGTAAGCGGATGGACGGAGGATAGCACTTTGGATTTGTTTGAGTTTGTAGACGGATATCGGCTTCAGGGTATTACACAAGTTATTTGCACCGATATCCATCGGGACGGCATGATGCAAGGCCCTGCATTGGATTTGTATCAGGAGATGCTGGAGCACGACCCACAGTTGCACCTCATAGCTAGTGGAGGCGTAAGCGGAATGGACGACATTTATCGTTTGGAGGAGGCGGGCGTGTCGGGAGTTATTTTCGGAAAAGCTTTGTATGAAGGCTGCGTCACGCTCGGCCAGCTGAGGCCGCTTCTCGAAGCTTGAGAAAATATATATAAGGCCCGCCTTTGCGAAAGAAAGCGTGCGCCTTTGTGAAAGGAAATGCGCCTCAGTCTTTCGCAAAGACAAAAGGTGTGCAAAACGATGGAATTTATAACTATTATATATAATATATAAAATAATCGTGTTAGCCAAGAGAATCATTCCCTGCCTCGACATCAAGGACGGGCAGACGGTGAAAGGAACCAACTTTGTAAATCTGCGCCAGGCGGGCGACCCCGTAGAGCTGGCTAGTATGTATAGCGAGCAAGGAGCCGACGAGCTGGTGTTTCTCGACATCACGGCCAGTTTCGAAGGGCGTAAGACGTTCGTAGAGTTGGTGCGCCGCATTGCAGCGCACATCAGCATCCCCTTTACGGTGGGTGGAGGCATACATGAGTTGAGTGACGTGGCACGTCTGTTGGATGCGGGCGCTGATAAAGTGTCGGTCAACTCTGCTGCTCTGCGCCGTCCCGGATTGATAGACGAGATAGCCCTGCACTTCGGCTCACAAGTATGTGTATTGGCTGTAGACGCCCAATGTACCGAAGGCGTATGGCAATGTTATCTGAACGGGGGGCGAGTAGAGACCGGACGTGAGCTTATGGATTGGACGCATGAGGCTCAGGAACGGGGAGCGGGAGAAGTGTTGTTTACCAGCATGAATCATGACGGGGTGAAGACAGGCTATGCCAACGAAGCGTTGGCCCGGCTCTCCGATGCGCTATCCATTCCCGTCATTGCATCGGGTGGAGCCGGTCGGATGGAACACTTCCGCGATGTCTTTCTTCAAGGGAAAGCAGATGCGGCGTTAGCAGCCAGTGTTTTTCACTTCGGAGAAATAAAGATTCCCGAATTAAAATCGTATCTTTGCACCCAAGGTGTGCCGATGCGAATGTAAAGGCGCATGAGAAAGGTTTATATTAAACATTATAAGTTGCATACATTTTCATCATGAATACGAATATAGAGATAAATTTTGAGAAGATGGGCGGCTTGGTGCCTGCCATTATACAAGACGCAGACACCGCTAAGGTGCTGATGCTAGGCTTCATGAACCGCGAAGCCTATGAAAAAACAATGGAAACAGGTAAGGTGACCTTCTATAGCCGCACCCGCCAGTGCTTATGGACGAAAGGTGAAGAAAGTGGAAACTTCTTGCATTTAGTGTCACTCAGTGTGGATTGCGACCGTGACACGTTGCTCATCCAAGCACACCCCGAAGGTCCGGTATGCCACACCGGCACGGATACATGCTGGGGGGAGGTGAACGAGCGTCCCGTTCTGTTCCTCCAAGAATTGCAGGACTTCATCCGCACGCGCTATGCAGAGATGCCCGACGGCTCGTACACCACCAGCCTTTTCCGTTCGGGTGTCAACAAGATGGCGCAGAAGGTAGGTGAAGAAGCCGTAGAAACTGTTATTGAGGCTTGCAATGGCACGGACGATCGGCTTATCTACGAGAGCGCTGACCTGATGTATCACCTGATTGTGTTGCTGACCTCCAAGGGGTATGGCATCGAAGATATAGCCTGCGAGTTGAAGGTGCGCCATGGCGCGGGCTGGAAGAAACATTGACCGGATGGGAGGCATGGGCGAGACGTTGATAGCTTATAAGAACGTTGAAATACGCCAGCAGGAGTTATGCGTACTGGAGGGCGTCAATCTGGAACTTCGGGCCGGCGAGTTTATATACTTGACCGGAAAAGTAGGTTCCGGCAAGACGAGTCTGCTAAAGACTTTCTATGCCGAGTTGGGCATTTTTTCGGGACAGGCGCAAGTGCTGGAATATGACATGAGGCGCATCAAGCGCAAGCAGATACCTCCACTCCGTCGGAAGCTGGGCATCGTCTTTCAAGACTTTCAGCTGTTGACCGACCGTTCGGTGTTCGATAACCTTGATTTCGTATTGCGCGCCACGGGTTGGAAACGGACGAGTGACCGTAGAGACCGCATTGATGAGGTGATGACGTTGGTGGGTATGAGTAACAAAGGCTATAAGTATCCCAACGAGTTGTCCGGAGGAGAGCAACAACGAATCGCGATAGCACGTGCCATGCTCAACTCTCCCCGCATCATTCTGGCTGATGAGCCTACGGGAAACCTCGATGTAGAGACGGGTAGAGCCATTACCGCTCTACTTCATGAGATAAGCCATAACGGCTCTCTGGTAGTGATGACTACGCACAACCGTCTGCTGCTGAGTGAGTTTCCGGGACGCATGTTCCGGTGCGAGGGGCATCGATTGGAGGAGTTTACGGAACTCAGTGAATAATGAAAATAATAAATTTAATAATTTAATACATAGGAAAGATGAAAGTTTTAAAGTTTGGAGGAACTTCGGTAGGTTCGGCCCTGCGGATGAAGGAAGTGGCCAAATTGATTACCGATGGTGAGCGCAAGATTGTAGTGTTGTCTGCCATGTCAGGGACGACCAATACGTTGGTCGAGATTTCGGATTACCTCTATAAGAAAAATCCCGAAGGCGCCAACGAAATAATCAACCAGTTGGAGAGTAAATACCGTCGTCACATTGACGAGCTTTATGCAACGGACGAATACAAACAGAAATGTCTGGAGTTGGTGAAGTCCCACTTCGACTACATACGCTCTTACACCAAGGACCTCTTTACTTTGTTTGAAGAAAAAGTGGTGTTGGCCCAAGGTGAACTGATTTCTACGGGCATGATGAACTACTATTTGCAGGAATGTGGTGTGAAGTCAGTTCTGCTTCCCGCATTGGAATTCATGCGTACCGACAAGAACGCTGAGCCCGACCCCGTCTACATCCGCGAGAAGTTGCAGGCACAGTTGGAACTTCATTCTGATGCCGACATCTATATCACGCAGGGTTTCATTTGCCGCAACGCTTACGGAGAGATTGACAACCTCCAACGAGGCGGAAGCGACTATACGGCTTCACTTGTAGGTGCCGCTATCAACGCAGAGGAAATACAGATATGGACAGACATCGATGGAATGCACAACAACGATCCGCGCATTGTGGACAAGACATCGCCCGTGCGTCAATTGCAATTTGAGGAAGCTGCTGAGCTGGCCTACTTCGGCGCCAAAATCCTGCATCCTACGTGTATTCAGCCTGCCAAGTACGCCAACATCCCCGTACGTCTGCTTAATACAATGGATCCCACGGCTCCCGGCACACTGATTTCCAACGATAGCGAGAGAGGCAAGATAAAGGCCGTAGCCGCCAAGGACAACATCACGGCCATTAAAATTAAATCCAGTCGTATGTTGCTGGCTTACGGTTTCCTACGCAAGGTGTTCGAGATATTCGAAAGTTACCAGACTTCCATCGACATGATTTGCACTAGTGAGGTGGGTGTATCCGTGTCCATAGACAACGTGAAACACCTGAACGAAATTCTGGATGACCTCAAGAAGTATGGAACCGTCACCGTAGATCATGACATGTGCATCATCTGCGTAGTGGGTGATCTGGAATGGGAAAACGTTGGCTTCGAGGCTAAGGCGCTGGACGCCATGCGTGACATCCCCGTGCGTATGATCTCCTTCGGAGGAAGCAATTACAATATCTCCTTCCTCATCCGTGAGCAAGACAAGAAACGTGCCCTGCAATCATTGAGTGCGAACCTTTTTGGCGAGAACTGAGACGTATGAAAGGAACATTCCCTATAGAGAAATTCCGCGCTCTGCGCACACCTTTTTATTATTATGATACGGAGGTGTTGCGCCGGACACTGGCGTGCATTCGTGACGAAGCTTCACGATACGAGCGTTTCTGTGTACACTATGCCATAAAAGCCAATGCCAATCCCAAAGTGCTTGCCATCATCCGTGAAAACGGATTAGGAGCCGATTGTGTAAGTGGGGGAGAGATCCAAGCCGCTATTAAAGTCGGTTTCCCTTCGGAAAATATTGTATTCGCTGGTGTGGGTAAAGCTGATTGGGAAATCAATCTGGCCTTGGACCATGATATTGCCTGCTTTAACGTAGAGTCCCTACCTGAGCTGGAAGTTATCAATGAACTAGCTTCTGCCAAGGGAAAAGTGGCTCGTATAGCCTTCCGTATCAATCCCGATGTAGGCGCGCATACCCATGCCAACATCACTACCGGACTGGCAGAAAACAAGTTTGGCATCCGTATGGAGGATATGGAGCATGTGATAGAAGTGGCTCGTACGATGAAGTACATAGACTTTATTGGTTTGCATTTCCACATCGGTTCCCAGATATTGGATATGGGTGATTTCGTAGCCCTGTGTAATCGGGTTAATGAGTTGCAGGATAAGCTGGAGGCTAATCAGATACGCATTGCTTATATCAATGTGGGTGGAGGTCTGGGTATCGACTATCAACACCCCAATCGCCAGTCTGTACCCGACTTTGCGGCTTATTTCAAGACCTATGCTACGCATCTGAAGCTACGCTCCTACCAGACGCTTCATTTCGAATTGGGGCGTGCCGTAGTGGGGCAGTGTGGCTCGTTAATTTCACGCGTACTCTATGTCAAGCAAGGTGCCAACAAACAGTTCGCCATCCTTGATGCAGGCATGACCGACCTCATTCGTCCGGCTCTCTATCAGGCTTACCACAAGATAGAGAACATCTCGTCCGAGGACCCCTTACAGACGTACGATGTGGTGGGGCCTGTCTGTGAATCATCTGACGTGTTTGGCAAAGCCATAGACTTGAACGAAGTACATCGGGGTGATTTTATCGCCATACGTTCAGCTGGAGCCTACGGAGAGATTATGGCTTCCGGGTATAACTGCCGCAAGTTGCCGCAGGGATACCTTTCGGGCGAAACGCCTTTGTAAGCATCAGCCTTTCGATGCCTTCATTCTTTTATAAAGCCTTGTTTCATGAAAAGGAATGAGGCTTTGCTACTTTAAAAGTTAGGAATCGACTCTCCAGCCTTTTTAAAGTGTATGAATTCCGCGATTTGCCAAAGCATAAGATGAGAAGCAAAGTAAGCAAGCTTCAACCGTCATTTCATTTGCGAAACATTATTTAGAGAAAATGTGGATATTCTATTTCAAATGCGAGGGGAATCTTTATTTTTATAGCTATCTGGGAAAAAGTCGAGATTTAAATCTCCTACAAAACGTTGGTAGTAATGTTAATACGAAAGTTTATTGAATAAAACGCTGCTCATATTGATATTTTTTTAGGCAAATTGTCGACATATATCAATATTTTACCTATATTTGCCGCTCAGAATATCAATGCAATCTTAAAAAGGAATAGATGTTATGAGCTATCTAATAACCCCCGAACACTACACTCCTCTGCTGGATTTAAAGCAGACGGAATTGGGTATCAAGCAGATCAAAGAGTTCTTTCAGCTTAACTTGTCGTCTGAGCTACGTTTGCGTCGTGTCACCGCTCCCTTGTTTGTCCTGAAGGGAATGGGCATCAACGATGATCTGAACGGAGTGGAACGTCCGGTGTCTTTCCCTATCAAAGACATGGGCGATGCCAAGGCGGAGGTCGTACATTCCTTGGCCAAATGGAAACGAATGACTTTGGCGGATTATCACATTGAGCCGGGATATGGTATTTACACAGACATGAACGCCATCCGGGCCGATGAGGAACTGGGCAACTTGCATTCGCTCTACGTAGACCAGTGGGATTGGGAACGGGTCATCACGGCTGAAGACCGTAACATAGATTTCTTGAAGGAAATCGTTAACCGTATTTATGCTGCCATGATTCGTACGGAATATATGGTCTACGAGATGTATCCGCAAATAAAGCCTTGCCTGCCCGAGAAACTTCATTTTATCCATGCTGAAGAGTTGCGTCAACTCTATCCAGACCTGACGTCGAAAGAGAGGGAACACAGTATCACAAAGAAATATGGTGCCGTGTTTATTGTGGGTATCGGTTGCGGACTGGGTGACGGGAAGAAGCACGACGGGCGTGCTCCGGATTATGATGACTATACCACACCGGGACTGAACGGATTGCCGGGGCTGAACGGAGATTTACTGGTGTGGGACACCCCCTTGCAGCGCAGTATTGAGCTCTCCTCCATGGGTATTCGTGTGGATAAAGAAGCGTTGGTTCGCCAATTGAAAGCTTCCGGCGAAGAACAACGATTGGATTTGTATTTCCATAAGCGGCTGATGAACGACACGCTTCCTCTTTCCATTGGAGGAGGTATTGGTCAGTCCCGTCTCTGTCTGTTCTACCTTCGCAAAGCTCACATCGGTGAGATACAGGCCAGTATTTGGCCGGAGCACATGCGTGAAGAATGCCTGAAACACAATATTTATCTGATATAGAATATTATCGCACAATGAACGTACAAATAGAAGAAAGCTGGAAAGCGCGCCTGCAGCCGGAATTTGACAAGGACTATTTCCGCGCTTTAACAGATTTTGTCCGCGAAGAGTATGCCAAAGGGCCGGTTTATCCTCCAGGACGTCTCATCTTCAACGCCTTCAACCTCTGCCCGTTTGACAAGGTAAAGGTGGTTATCATCGGACAAGATCCTTATCACGGACCCGGTCAGGCGCATGGATTATGTTTCTCCGTCAACGACGGCATTCCTTTTCCGCCTTCGTTGATCAATATATTCAAGGAAATCAAAGAGGATATAGGAATAGATATGCCCACAACGGGAAATCTGGCTCGCTGGGCTCAGCAAGGTGTATTGCTGCTCAACGCTACCCTTACGGTGCGTGCTCACCAGGCTGGTTCGCATCAGGGACACGGTTGGGAGACGTTTACCGATGCCGTAATACGTCTGTTGACTGAAGAAAAAGAACATCTGGTTTTTATTCTATGGGGAGCTTATGCGCAACGTAAGGGGGCTTTTATCAACCGTGATAAGCATCTGGTGCTGACATCTGCCCATCCTTCCCCCCTTTCCGCCTACAATGGTTTTTTCGGTAACAAGCACTTCAGTCGGGCTAACGCCTACCTGGAAGCACACGGAGAAATGCCTATTAAGTGGTAGGTCAAAAGTCTTAAATCATATTGTTGTGAACTGCCTTCCGATAATTCAAAGGAGTCTGGCCGGTAGTTTGCTTAAATAGGCGGTTGAAATAGGTCTGATTCTCAAATCCTAGTTGATAAGCAATCTCTTTAATTGGCGTTGTTTCGGTCACTAGCCGAAGCTGCGCTTTCTCCATTCTCTTTTTGTTGATGTATGTCACAGGAGTCATCTTCATTTTGCGTTTAAAGATTCTAATCAGATGGTCTTTGGAAAGGCAGGAAAAGGCAGCCAGGGTATCCAGATTGGATGAAGTGTCCAGGTGGGAACGGATGTAGTCCAGTATTCGGGTGATGCGCTCGTCTTCTACGTATTGTTTGGGTTTTGCCTCATGCAGAAATTGGGCCAACAGTTGATAAATAATCCCGCGGGACTCCACTCTGGCATATAATTCGCGCTGTTTGTTCTTCTGAATATTCAGGTTCAATGAAGAGCTGTTGTCATAATAGGAAGGGTCTGTTTGTGTAAGTTCCATTCCCGGACACAATGTATGCAGTTTTTGAATGCGGGACAAAATATCACTTTCGGGTTCAATCTCTGTAGGTAAAATCCAATCTTCCAAAATATCATGTCCGGACTCATTATATATATGTATATAATAGTGGCGGAACTCTTCCCGGCAGATACAACTATGGGTTGTAAAAGCCGGAATGATGTACATAAAGCCCGGACGCAAATCTTGTATCCTATCAGGCAATACGATTTGGGCACTTCCTCCGCTCACGTAATACATGCGTGTAAATGGGCTACAGACGTTCTTATAGTTCCAGTTTGCCCGACAATAAGCCTCTCCTATATGTAGGACGAGAAAATGCATGTGGTTTATATCATTATTCATCATTTTCATTCTTTTGGGAGACAAAGATAGTAAAAAAGTCGATATACTACTATTGTTTGTCGGATTTGTACTATTGCGGAAAATAGAAATCCACTAATTTTGTCTGCCGAAAGAGACTTAATAACCTATTATTAACAACAAAAAATTATACCATGAGTAAATATCCTAAAATTGGCATCCGCCCGACGATAGATGGTCGGCAAGGAGGCGTACGCGAGAGTCTGGAAGAAAAGACTATGTGTTTGGCAAAGGCTGTAGCCGAACTGATTTCCTCACAAGTAAGATATGCCGACGGAAAGCCGGTAGAATGTGTAATAGCTGACGGAACCATAGGCCGTGTGGGTGAAAGTGCGGCTTGCGCCGAAAAGTTTGAGCGCGAAGGTGTCGGTGCTACCCTGACCGTTACTTCGTGTTGGTGCTATGGCTCTGAAACCATGGACATGAATCCGTATTGGCCGAAGGCTGTGTGGGGATTTAACGGTACGGAACGTCCGGGTGCCGTATATTTAGCAGCCGTATTGGCCGGACATGCTCAGAAAGGGTTACCCGCATTCGGTATCTACGGCCATGATGTACAGGACATAGACGATAATTCCATTCCTTCAGATGTGGCTGAAAAGATTTTGCGCTGGGCACGTGCGGCTGTGGCTGTGGCAGAAATGCGCGGAGAAAGCTACCTGTCTATCGGAAGTCAATGCATGGGCATTGCGGGAAGTATCGTAAACCAGGATTTCTTCCAAACATATTTGGGTATGAGAAATGAAAGCGTGGACGAAACGGAGATTCTGCGCCGTATGGACGAAGGCATCTATGACCACGAAGAATATGAAAAAGCCATGGCTTGGACCGAAAAATACTGCAAGCCCAAAGAAGGATGGGATAAAAACCGTCCCGAACGGCAAAAGACCCGCGAACAGAAAGATGCTGATTGGGAGTTTGTCGTGAAGATGACTCTCATTGTGCGAGATTTAATGCAAGGAAATCCAAGGCTTCGCGAATTAGGATTTAAAGAAGAAGCCATCGGTCATCATGCCATTGCTGCCGGTTTCCAAGGACAACGGCAATGGACAGACTGGAAACCCAACGGAGACTTTACCGAAGCATTGATGTGCAGCACATTTGACTGGAACGGTATACGTAAGGCATACGTGTTGGCTACGGAGAACGACTCGTGCAACGCGGTAGCCATGTTGTTTGGTAACCTGTTAACGGGATGCGGACAGATGTTCAGCGACGTACGTACCTATTGGAGTCCGGAAGCCGTGAAACGTGTGACAGGTAAAGAACTGACCGGACTGGCTGCAAACGGCATGATACACCTGATTAACTCCGGTGCCACTACACTGGATGCTACGGGAGAAAGTGTCAACACTGCAGGCGAACCTTGCATGAAACCTTGTTGGGAGATGACCGACAAAGATGCAGAAGCTTGTCTGAAAGCTACGAATTGGTTGCCTGCAGACCGTGACTACTTCCGTGGAGGTGGTTTCTCCAGCAACTTCTTGTCAAAGGGTGGTATGCCTGTCACGATGTCCCGTCTGAATATTGTGAAAGGTTTAGGTCCCGTGTTGCAAATAGCCGAAGGCTGGACTGCAGATGTAGATCCCGAAATTTTTGAAATACTGAACAAGCGTACTGACCCCACTTGGCCTACCACTTGGTTTGTTCCCCGCTTATGTGATAAACCGGCTTTCCGCGACGTATATTCCGTTATGAACAACTGGGGAGCCAACCACGGCGCCATCAGTTATGGACACATTGGAGCCGACCTCATCACATTGGCATCCATGCTGCGCATTCCGGTATGCATGCATAACGTGGATGAAAAAGACATTTTCCGTCCTGCGGCCTGGAACGCCTTTGGCATGGACAAAGAAGGCGCCGACTATCGCGCATGTGCCGCATACGGTCCTATTTATAAATAATCATGCCTCACAAATAAAAAAATAGAGAGTATATGATTAACCGTTTTATATTAAATGAGGTATCTTATTTCGGTCCGGGAGCGCGTAAGCGTCTTCCGGATGAAATGAAACGTTTGGGATTACACAAGGCTTTGGTTGTCACAGACAAGGATTTGATTAAGTTCGGTGTGGCGGATAAAGTATTGGACGTGCTGCGCGAATCGGGAATACCTTTTGAAGTGTTTAGCGAAATAAAACCTAATCCTACAGTGTCCAATGTAAAGGCCGGTGTAGAAGCTTTTGCCGATTCGGGAGCGGATATGATTGTGGCAATTGGTGGAGGTTCGTCCATAGACACCGCCAAAGCTGTCGGCATTATCACGAACAATCCTGAATTTACAGATGTAGTATCTTTGGAAGGAACGGCTAATACAAAGAAAAAGTCGGTTCCCATTATTGCTTTGCCGACAACTGCCGGAACAGCCGCTGAGGTAACCATCAATTATGTGATTACCGATGAAGTGAACCAAAAGAAAATGGTCTGTGTAGACCCGAATGACATTCCGATAGTGGCATTAGTAGACGCTGAACTAATGTATTCCTTGCCGAAAGGCCTGACAGCTTCTACCGGCATGGATGCTTTGACACATGCGATTGAAGGGCTAATCACCAAAAGTGCTTGGGAAATGAGCGACATGTTTGAGATAAAGGCCATCGAAATGATAAGCCGCTATCTGGAAACCGCCGTAAACGAACCGAATAATGAAGAAGCACGCAATGGCATGGCTGTTGCCCAGTATATTGCCGGTATGGCATTCTCAAACGTTGGATTGGGCGTAGTTCATGGCATGGCACATCCTTTGGGAGCAATATTCGACATTCCTCATGGCGTAGCCAATGCCTTATTGCTGCCGGTAGTTATGGAATTCAACGCTCCGGCTGCATTGGAGAAATATAGCGAAATAGCCAAAGCCATGGGTGTATTCCAAACAGGCATGGGGCTGAATGAAGCTGCCGATGCGGCAGTCAAAGCGGTTAAGGATTTAGCCATACGTGTAGGAATTCCACAGCATTTGACTGAGTTGGGCATTCAAGAAAGCGACTTGGAACGGCTTTCAAAAGCTGCCTTTGAAGATGTTTGTACTCCTGGGAATCCGCGAGAAGTCTCACCTGAAATTATTTACGAATTATACAAAAAAGCATTATGATTACAGATAAAGATATTGAACAGTTTCTACAACAGGCTCATCGTGTAGGCGATGCGGGCCTGACCATCTGCAGCAGCGGAAATATATCGTGGCGCATCGGAGAAGATGCGCTTATTTCGGGGACGGGGTCTTGGGTACCCTCTTTGCAAAAAGAGAAAGTGGCGATATGCCGCATAGCTACCGGTGAGTCATTAAACGGTGTGAAACCGTCCATGGAGAGTGGTTTCCACTTAGGCATCATGCGCGAACGGGCGGATGTCAACGTAGTGTTGCATTTCCAATCACCTTACGCAACGACTGTTGCCTGCATGGCCGAACTGCCGCAAAACTTCAATGTAACTGCGGAGATTCCTTGCCATGTAGGTTCAGAAATTCCGGTTGTCCCATATTTCCGTCCAGGCTCCTCAGAACTGGCGGAGCATGTAAAAGAAGCGTTGAAAGCCCACAATTCCTGCTTGTTACGCAAGCATGGACAGGTAGTGTGCGGAAAAGATTTTGACGAAGCTTTTGAGCGGGCTATGTTCTTTGAAATGGCCTGTCGCATCATCATACTGTCTGGAGGACATTATGAAGTTTTAACAGAAGCTGAAATTAATGATTTGGAAACATACGTTTTAGGCAAAAAATCATGAGTACGTTTTTGGCTATTGATTTTGGAGCTGGAAGTGGCCGTGTGATAGCCGGAACCTTGCACAACGGTCGGTTGGAATTGGACGAGTTGCATCGCTTTTCCAACCGCCAAGTGCAAATAGGGCATCACTTGTATTGGGATTTTCCCGCTCTTTTTGAAGAAATGAAAGAGGGTTTGCACCGAGCTGCGGCAAAGTATGCGGATGTAGAAAGCATCGGCATTGATACATGGGGGGTGGATTTTGGCTTAGTAGATTGCGCCGGAAACTTGATGGGAAACCCCATTTGCTACCGGGACTCCTACACCGAATGTCTTCCGCAGGAAGTGTTCCAACGTATCAATGAATCGGAGCTTTATGCAAAAGCGGGCATTCAAGTGATGGCAATTAATACCTTGTTTCAACTATATGGCCTGAATAAAGAAAATGCTGCTTGGTTGCGCGAAGCCCATCATCTATTGTTCATGCCCGACTTGTTTGCCTATTACCTGACTGGAGTCTGCGGAAATGAATATACTATTGCTTCCACTTCCGGGCTGTTGGACGCCCAACAACGCACCTGGGATTTATCCTTGATTCAAGACTTAGGTCTGCCCACCCATTTGTTTAAAGACAAATTGTTCATGCCAGGCGCAATACGAGGTACATTGCTTCCAAAGATAGCGGCGGAAACAGGCTTGCCTGCCTCAGTCAAAATTGTAGCCGTAGGAGCGCACGACACTGCCAGCGCCGTACATGCCATACCTTTCCGTCCCGGGAAAGAAAAGACCAGTGCTTTCCTGAGTTCCGGCACATGGTCTTTATTCGGTGTGTTAAGAGACGAACCGATTCTGACGGAAACGGCCCGAACCGGAGGCTTTACCAACGAAGGAGGAGTAGGAGGAAAAATTTGTTTTTTACAGAACATAACCGGTTTGTGGATTTTGCAATCCCTAATCCGCCAGTGGACAGGCAAAGGGTGGCGTACCGATTATGACTATCTGATAGCTGAAGCTGAAAAGGTAACGGATACTTCGACCATAGAAGTAGACGCACCTGATTTTCTCCATCCGGCTGACATGGAGGCTGCCATAGCCGCCTTTTGTCAGATGCAGGGGATGAAAGCTCCGGTCACCCAAGGTGAATATGTACGTTGTGTGCTGCAGTCACTGGCCTTGCGCTATAGCAAAGGATTGCAGGGACTGAACAAATTACTCACACAACCGGTGGAATGCCTGCACATCATCGGTGGTGGAAGCCGTAACCGCTTACTCAACCGACTCACAGAAGAAGCTTTAGGCATCCCTGTATATCCCGGACCAGTAGAGGCGACAGCGCTTGGCAATCTGTTGGTGCAAGCCGAAGCGTGTGGTAGCAACATTAATAAAGAAGAGATATTTCAACTATAAATAAAAAAGGAAAAATGAAAAGCACTCAAAAGATACCTGTGATTGGAGACGGTTCATGGACCGCTATCATACCTTTTGCACTCATTACAAGTTGTTTTGCCCTATGGGGGTTTGCCAACGACATCACAACGCCATTGGTAAAAGCCTTTTCCAAAATATTCCGTATGAGTGTGACGGAAGGAACACTGGTGCAAGTTGCTTTCTATGGAGGCTATTTTGCCATGGCTTTCCCGGCAGCCATGTTCATTCGACGATATTCCTACAAGGCAGGTGTCATGTTAGGACTGGGACTTTATGCACTCGGAGCGTTTCTCTTCTTTCCGGCCAAAATGACCGGAGATTATTATCCGTTCCTCATCGCCTATTTTATACTTACTTGCGGATTGTCGTTTTTGGAAACCAGCTGCAACCCCTATATACTTTCCATGGGACCGGAAGAAACGGCCACACGCCGCCTCAACCTGGCACAAGCGTTTAATCCCATAGGCGCTTTGTCCGGCATGTATATTGCCATGGAATTTATCCAACGCAGACTGAATCCATTGGATACGGCGGAACGCGCTCAGTTATCCGACAGTGAATTCGAGGCCGTGCGCAATTCTGATTTGGCCACACTGATTGCACCTTATCTGATAATTGGCATTGTTATTCTCTGCATGCTGATATTAATCCGTCTGACCAAGATGCCGAAAAATGGAGATAAATCGGGAAAAATAGATTTTGTACCGACTCTGAAAAGGCTTCTTGCCGTACCGCGCTATCGCGAAGGCGTATTGGTACAGTTTTTCTATGTGGGTGCGCAAATCATGTGCTGGACGTTTATCATCCAGTATGGCACTCGCTTGTTTATGGACATGGGTATGGAGGAACAAGCGGCTGAAGTACGCTCGCAACAATTCAACATTGCTGCGATGGCTGTGTTCTGCGTAAGCCGTTTTGTTTGTACCTTCCTGTTGCGTTTCTTCAATTCCGGATTACTGTTGCGCACGTTAGGTATCGGTGCGGCTTTGTTTACCATTGGCGTAATGTTTTTCCAAAACATTTGGGGAATGTATTGCATTGTAGGAGTATCCGCCTGCATGTCCCTGATGTTCCCTACCATCTATGGCATCGCTTTGAAAGGGCTGGGAGAGGATGCCAAGTTTGGTGCCGCTGGTTTGATAATGGCCATTTTGGGAGGATCTATATTGCCACCGCTGCAAGCGTCCATCATCGACCAGCATGAACTGTGGGGAATGCCCGCCGTGAATCTTTCGTTTATTCTGCCTTTCATTTGCTTTGTTGTGGTGGTCTGCTATGGCCATCGTTCCTATAAGCGAAAATGGTCATGACGATTGAATGATAATTTTGGAGGAATTTTTCAGGTATCCTTAAATGAACTTTAAGACTTCAGCATTTTTTGCGCTGTTTCTGCATCTTGATGGAGTTGAGCTATCAATTCATTAACAGAAGAAAATTTTCGTTCGGCGCGAATGCGTTGCACAAAAGAGAGTCGCAATGGCTGCTGATAAATGTCTGAGTTAAAGTCGAAAATGTGTACTTCGATAGTAGTATTGTCGCCATTGGCAAGCGTAGGGCGGCAACCGATATTAAGCATACCGTCAAAATGACCTCCGCCGACCTCTACATGGGTAGCATAGACGCCACGAATGGGCACAATCTTACGGCTATCATTTACCTGAAGGTTAGCCGTAGGATAGCCTATACGGTGTCCTATCTGAAAGCCGCTCACTACTGTACCGTTTAAGAAATAGGGATAACCTAAGTAATGGGCTGCCGATGTCACATCACCATCGTGCAGCAGGCGGCGGATGCTGGAAGAGCATACAGGCAACAGACAACCGGAAGTGGATAGATGATAAGCCTCGGCAGGTAATACTTCCATGCCTAAGTCATGCCCGTGGCGTACGTATTCCTCGAAACCTTCACTCCGTCCATGACCGAAACGATGGTCATAACCTATGACTAAAGCTCGTATGGCATATTGGTCGCGCAGCATCTCCATGAACTGACTGGCTGACAAAGCGGCCAGTTTCGGTGTAAAATCCAACAGAATACAACGGTCTATACCCGTTTGTGCCAGTAGTTCCAGTTTCTCATTGCTGGTGGTCAGTAATTCGGGATGGAAATCAGGATGCATCACGGCACGAGGATGTTCGGGAAACGTTATCACCGCTGATGCTAGTCCACGCGATATGGCTGCTTTCTGCACTTGTTCTATCAAGAAACGATGTCCGCAGTGTACGCCATCGAAGAATCCGATGGTAGCTACCGCAGGATATAAGGTTTGCTTTGTTGTTATATTTTTGACTAACTGCACATTACCTCCGCTTTAAAGATAGTACGCCAGTCTTCTCGAAGTTGAGGAGTGTAAGTACGAATACCCAACGAACGAGCAGTGCGACAATTGTTTTCCGCATCGTCAATGAATAATGTTTCAGCTGGATTCAAACCTGTGTCAGCTATTACTTGATGAAAGATTTCAAGGTCAGGCTTAATCATCTTCATCTCAAAAGATAGAAAAATATGGTCGAAGAAATCTTCCACCCGATGATTGTTGTAGCTAAACACATGTTCGAGTGCCCATTGCCAATGGATGCCGTTGGTATTGCTCAACAGATATAAGGTATAACGCTGACGCAGTTGAAGCAGGAAATCCAATTTGTAGGCAGGGACACCGACTAGAAATCGATTCCACGCTTCGTCTATCTGCTCATCAGTCACAGGATGAAGAATGCGTTTATGTATTTCCGCACGAAATTCCGCATCCGTCAACAGCCCCTTTTCATGTTGCAGAAAGAAGCCGTGCTGATGACACATGTCGAGCATGGACTCCACATTGGGAAGCCCAAGCTCTACAAAACTGTCTATGCATCGTTGGCGGTCGAGGTCTATCAACACCCCGCCAAAGTCGATAATCAGTGTCTTTATGTTTTTCAGATCCATAAGTTACTTCTGACGCGCACGTTTCACCCAACGCACAATTTCACCTGCCCACAATACCAGCGAAGAGGAGGCAACAATCTGTACCCACGTCAGCCAGTCGAGCGGCTCGGTACGGAACACAGCCCCACCAAACTGCACGATGAGGAACTGTCCGCCCAGAATAACCAGCACAACAACCTCCATGCCATAAGACTTGGATAAATTCTTGAACGCTGAGTCGTTAGTTCCGAACACACGGGCGTTAAACAGATTCCAGAACTGAAGCATAACAAAAGTAGTGAAGAAGATTGTCAGATGCTGTACGGTCATTCCTCCCGGCGTATGATTGTAAGCATAAAGCATTCCCATCAATACAATCAGGAAAATCACTCCTATATTTATAATATTCCTCCACATCGCTCCGGTAATAATAAAGTCAGTGCGTTTGCGTGGCTTTTCCTTCATTACGCTCTCGCTGGGAGGAATGGAAGCCAACGCCAAAGCAGCAAAGGTGTCCATAATGAGGTTCACCCAAAGCATCTGCGTCACAGTGAGTGGCAATTCGGTGCCAATCAACGAACCCAACAGCACAATAAACAAGGCCACAAAATTAATCGTCAACTGGAAGACAATGAACCGCTGTATATTTTTATAGAGCGAACGTCCCCACATGACGGCCGTGCCAATGCTGTTGAACGAATCGTCCAACAAGGTTATGTCGCTCGCCTCTTTAGCTACGGAAGTACCCGTACCCATCGAAAGGCCTACCTGCGCATGATTCAGCGCGGGAGCATCGTTCGTTCCGTCACCCGTCACTGCTACAACGGCACCTTTCTGCTGAAGAAGTTGCACCAAACGTTGCTTGTCCGTAGGACGGGCACGAGACATGATTTTCAAATCCATCACGCGGTCCAATGCCTCTTCGTCACTCAAGGCGGCAAAGTCTGCACCGGTAATGCGGTTACGATCTGTATCTTCAGGCTTCCAAAGTCCTATCTGACGGGCTATTTCAGTAGCCGTACCCGGCGTGTCACCTGTTACAATCTTCACACTGATGCCGGCAGACTGACATTTCTGCACAGCGGCAGGCACATCGGGACGGATGGGGTCGCTGATGGCCACTACGCCCACAAAAGAAAGGTCGTTGTCGGAAACCAAGGCGGCACAGTCTCGCGTCTCGTTCTCATCGACTATTTTATAAGCAAAGCCCAACGTACGCATAGCCATGTTCTGATAGGCCAGTAACTGGGTGTCCACAGTCGGACGATATTCCGTGGCTGATACGCGCTTGCCTTCCAGCACCACGTCCTTACACTTGCCCAACACGATTTCGGGAGCGCCTTTTACGTACAGCACGAGCTTGCCTGTTAGAGGCGACTGCACCAAGGTCGCCATGAACTTGCGTTCAGTGGAGAAGGTCAACTGGTCGATGACCTGCGCTTCCTCACGCATCTTCAGATAATCCTGTCCCTGCTTGTTGAGCCAAAGCAACAGGGCTACTTCTGTCGGATTGCCCACGCCTTTGGCTTTTTCGCCCGGAGCGGTTTCTTCTAGAAATGCAGTGGAATTGGCGCTGATGCCTTCCTTTACCAAGCGGCTTAGTTCATCGTCCGCCAATTCATTCCTGTTCTTCAACCCATAGAAGCTGGCTTCGTGTACCTGCATCTGATTTTGAGTCAGCGTACCCGTCTTGTCTGTGCAGATGACGGTAATGGCACCCATCGTTTCACAAGCGTGCATCTTGCGCACCAGATTGTTGGTGGAAAGCATACGGCGCATATTCAAGGCCAGACTCAGGGTAACGCTCATCGGAAGTCCTTCGGGCACTGCCACGACTATCAGCGTTACAGCCATCATGAAGTACTTCAGTGTGGCCTGTAAGGCGGGCAGCCAGTCGGAGAATGTATGGAATGAGCCAAAATCATAGAAGAGTATTACATCTTTAATAAAGAAAATGGCGAAAGCCAGGCCTGCGGCCGTAAAGCCGATTTTGCCTATCAGGTTGGCCAGCTTGGTCAACTGTATATTAAGAGGTGTAGGCTCGGTGCTTTGCTCGGTGCTTTGACGGGCTACCTTACCAATTTCAGTCGCATCGCCCACGGCGTCCACTCGCATCATGCCGTGGCCGTCTACCACCGTCGTACCACGCAGTACGCGATTGGATGCATAAGTGGCTTCGTGGTCGAAGTCAGCTTCTACCGTGGTCTTCGACACCACCGGTTCACCGGTCAGGTTCGATTCGTTCACTTGCAGGGAAACTGCTTCAAGCAAATCGCCGTCTGCGGGCATTTCCTCGCCCGTTTCCAGAATGACTATATCGCCTACCACGACCTCCTTGCGGGGCACTTCCTGCACGTGTCCGTTGCGGATGACCTTTACGCGCGTCTCTTCGTTGACGGCGTTCAGCAGGTCGAATTTTTTGTTGGCATCGTATTCGAAAAAGAAGCCGATGCCGGTTGCCAGTAGGATGGCGGCTATGATACCAATCGTTTCAGCATATTCATTCTCCACAATGGAGATGGCCAGCGAGAACAAAGCCGCTACCAGCAGTACTTTTACAACTGGATCTTGAAATTTCTCCAAATAAAGCCTCAGCAAGGAAGGGCGTTTGGGAGGGGTCAACAGGTTGACACCGTGCTCGGCACGACTGCGAAGAACCTCTTCGTCGGTGAGGCCTACATGATTGACATTTTCTTTCATTCGAGTTATCTTTGGTTAATTGCCGCAAAAATACAACAATAATTCAGACCACATATGCGATTAATTCTTTTTAGGATTCGGGAGCGGCCTAAATCTTACGTACATCACGAAAAAAAGAAAAAGCCTGCCGCTGTGGACAGGCTTCTCGCTCTTCGTCTTGGACTTGAACCAAGGACCCTCTGATTAACAGTCAGATGCTCTAACCGACTGAGCTAACGAAGA
>CALUOV010000039.1 GCA_944322275.1 uncultured Bacteroides sp.
CTCTTTCAATCTATGGATGTTCCTCCTGCTCAATGCGGGTACTCTGCTGGCTTCCATAGGCATGCTGATAGGACCTTCCTACCTCATCACCCGCATCCGTCCGGCCGACTCCATGCGTTACGAGTAAGTCCCGGCCTTACTTTCTCAGGAATTCCCGTTTGTCCCGGAAGTGATAGCGCAGCTTCCAGCCCAGCGACTGCACGGGTTGTAGAAAGTCGAACACAGGCAGCATCAGACCATAACTCCGCTTCTCATCCAGATTCTTGGCTGCCCGGTTAATGACAACGGCCTGTAGGACAAAGCGCACCACAAACAGCAGAAAGCCGATGCCCGCCACCAGCCAATGGGCATGAAGAATACCCGTCACGACAAGAACCATCCAGGCGACATAGAACAGCAGGCGGGTAGTGGTCTCCCAACCGTTCAGCCAACGTTGCACACCTTTATAAAAAGGAGTGGTAGAGGTATAGCCTATTTTCTCTTCCCGCCAGTCGCGCGGGTGTGCCAAGGGCAACAGGCGCACGGTGGAAGCCGGATCGGTCTCCACACGGGTATTCTCCGATGTAGCCGCCTGGTTGATAAACAAGTCATCATCTCCCCGCCGCAGATTCAAGTGGGCGGAGAAACCCTTCTGACGGAAGAACAGCGACTTGCGGTAGGCCATGTTCCTTCCGATGCCCATATAAGGACTTCCTGCCAGGGCAAAGCCCAGATAACGCAAAGAGGTGAAAAGATTGTCGAAGTCCGCCTGCCTTTGCAGCCATCCATCACCCCGTTCATAGCCGCTATAACCCAACACAATCTCCGTATGCGCCGTAAAGTTACGCGCCAGCAGGCGCAGCCATTGGTCACTTTGCGGGAGACAGTCGCCTTCAGTCAGCACCAGCCAGTCATAACGGGCGGCACGGACACCCAAGGTGATGGCCAGTTTCTTGCGGCTGATGTAGCGTGAGGAGTCAGGTACAAAACTGTGATACAGATTGGTGTGCTGCTCCTCCAGTTGGGACAGGTAAGCCTCGTTTTCATTTTTCGCGCCATCGTTGATGACGATCAGCTCAAATTGCGGATAGTCCTGCGCCAGCATGGCCGGCAGACTTCGCCGCAGGTTTTCCGTCTCGTTGTGCGCGCAGATCAGGACAGACACCGGCGGCAGTTCATCGCTGAAGCGGACTTCTCCTTTACGCACAGCCCGGTTATGCAGGTTCACGCGGTTGTAAAGGGCCAGATAATAAACGGCCTGAATGACGAGCAGACTCGCGGCCACAATCAGCAGGCCCTGCTCGATAGCGTTGAATGCAAATGCTTCCATAGGACTTTTCTGTTTTCGTTCTTGTTTACTGATCCATCCGGGGCACCTCCAAGAAACGGCAGGCAGGGAAATGGCGGGACAAATAGCGCTGCAGGTACACGCGGGTATCATCGCGGATGGTCGGGTCGGCCACGTCCGGATAAAGATTGTAGAGCAACGTATGCAGTTCGATACCCCGGCGGGCAATGGCTTCGAAGCTCAGCAGAGTGTGGTTGACGCTTCCTAACTTGCCCGATGTCACAAACAGCAGCGGATAACCTTTCTCGGCAATGTAGTCGATGGTCAGATACTCATCCCGCAAGGGAACCATCAGGCCGCCGGCTCCTTCCACCAGCACAATGTCATAGCGGCGTGCCAATTCTTGGGTAGCCTGCCCGATGCGTCCGAAGTCGATAGGACGGCGGTCGATGCGCGAGGCCAGATCGGGTGAAGCCGGATAGGAAAAGATTTCAGGCATGGTCAGTCCCTCACGGTCTTCGGGCAGGTAACCCGTACCCATGATGCGGCGGTGCAGGTCGATGTCCTCGCTATGGCCCACATTGCCTGTCTGTATAAACTTCTGTGTAATGACCCGTTTTCCTTCACCGGCCAGTTTGCGGGCCAGCCAGGCCGTGCAATAAGATTTTCCGGCATCCGTGTCTATGCCACTGACAAAATAAATATTTCCATTACTCATTTTCCAATGCGTTTATTTCTATCGGGACGGAATTGTCTCGGATACAACGGGACAAAAATAAGGAAACTCGCCCATAAACTCTATTTACTTTCAGTTATTTCTTTTTTGATGGATAGAACACATGGTCTTTATCTAAAAATACAGGATAAAATACAGATCCTATGATGTATCCCGCAAGTCTCGGCTTCTGTCCTCCAATTCTTTGTATTGTACCCCATTGGACTTCTCCTACAATATGAGGCGGCACTTTGAAGAGGCTTAATGCAGGAAAGTTGCCATACACTTTCAACAGTTTCATTTGTTCTGCCTCAATTCTATTGTAAGAGCAAACATCGATAAATTTCTTCATAAGTTCTGAAAGTCGACCATCTTCCTGCCATTCCTCAAAAGTTTGCCCTGGAGGACATTGAGTAGTATCAAAGTCTTTAAAATTAAGACTAAGTTTCGGCAGGTCATCCCTTACATTTCGCTCGCTTCTTACATTTTCTCTACGGCAGTCTGAGGGTGATGTTCCTTTGAATTTGTCATCAAATCTACTCTTCCTTTTTGCCATATTCTGAGATGAATTTATCCAAATTTCCAAAATAAGGAATGGCACCATAACGCCCTGCAAGATAATCCTTTGAAAACGAAGCGTCATTCCTTACACTGTTAGCTTGATTAATTTTATATTCTACCAAGGAATATAAGTCAGATACCCCTTCGTAGCTCTTCTCCGTAAACCAGATTTGATCTCTTCGTAATAAATCCTTGCGTAAAAGATTCGTGTCATGGGTAGTAATGACTAATTGGGCCCCAAAGATATTCATCGGACTGTGAAATAATTTCAGCAATTCAATGGACAGTTGAGTGTGAAGACTTGTTCCAAATTCATCTATAATCAAGACTCCTCCGTTTTGTATAGTATCAAAGAATGGACCCAGCAAAGCAAATAATTTGGTAGTTCCCAATGATTCAAATTTGAAGTTTAAAGCTTTGTCACCAACTTCCTTATTATTTGCGTACATCTTATGAATAGCATTAATTTGAAGTTCATGTTGCTCAATCTTCTCGACACGTTGTTCCATGTCGGTTGTCATGTTTATACCGAGCCTTGCAAGAATACTGAACGGAGGTTCATGAGGATTGACTTCTTTTATATTTTCCTCAACGCTTACATCCTTAATACAGTTGTCTACAATTCCAATCATAGACAAAATTTGCTGACGAGCCAAAGAGTTATGCATAAACGCCCTTGCAGTGTAAGCTAATGTGTCATCCAAACCGGAAAGAACATTAAAACGTTTTCGGAACCATTCTTTTATAATCATTGCAACAGACACATTAAACTGTGCGGTCGTAGAAAGAAACAAAGCATTATTTCTTGTTTTTGCGGTAATGCCTCTTGTTCCGCTCATCAATTTAGAATTGACCTTGATATTCTGTCCATCGCGCTTGAAGCAATAACTTTCTTTCGTACTACCTTTGAGCAATACGTAAAGCCATTCTGTCAGCACTTTCCCTTGGAATACTTCAAAACCAAATCTATATCGTAAACTATTACAGATAAAAATCATTTGCATTGATATGGGCTGTTCTACACAGCCTACATCAAAATGGTAATACAGCTGCGATATATTCTTAACAAGTGCTTCTTCAACAAATGAACGTAGCACCATTGTTCTGAAAACATTCATGGCAGTGATTACCGTACTTTTTCCAGAACCATTTGCACCGTATATAGCAGCTGTCCTAAGTATGCGCTTACCGTTGTCTGTAATCGAAACATTAGAACAGCCATTGTCGCTCTCGCACTCTTTTACCGTAGTGCTTGCGACCATACTAAAAGTCGCCTCATTCTTATAAGACATGAAGTTCTTTACTGTAAAATCTATCAGCATGGGTTCGTCTATCTATTTTTAGTTGCAAAGATACAAAACACAATTCATATATCCATGATTTTTGTGATTATTTCTCAGAAAACACATTTAAATACTCAAAAAATACATTTGATATGTATATATTGAAAACTATCGATATTCCCACATTTAGGCAAATCTTTGAAAATCAAGCGCAGCATTTGCCGCCATTTGGAATGGTCAATCACAAATGAATCCTTACATTCTACGCAAAAATCCATCTGTTTGACAGTCAATATCTTATATACTTACTAAAAAACGGTTAAGCGTTTTGGCGAAAATACTTAAGTGTTTTGCGAGTTTTAGTTAAGTGTTTGGCGCAATTTAGTTAAGCGTTTCCCGAAGAGAACAGGACAAATGATAAAACCGCCTTACAATGCCTCAGACAGATGCGTTCCCCCGAATCTTTCCATCACTTCCCATCCGTGTCAGAAACATTCCCTGCTTCTCACAGACCCCGATGTTAACTAAACGGTCATTTACCGCCCTCCGCTTTTAATATACAAATCCCCGTTTTGTAGTTTTAATACCCTATACACGGTTTTTCAAGCAGCTCTGATACCTGTATCAAAAATCCAATTAAATCCGTGTAGCTACGATACGAAAGTTGTGTATTATCGAATCTATCTTTACAAAGATTCTTCGCAACTTTGCATCGCATTAGCTGACATGTCAGCACAGGCAAACGTAACTATTATTTATATAATCGAATAGAACATGAATCGGAAAAGTTTGGGAGCTTTCCTTTTGGTACTTCTTTGTTGCCTTTCCGTGAAAGGTCAGCAAATAGCGGTAAAGACCAACCTGCTGTATGACGCTACGACCACGCTGAATCTGGGCGTGGAGACGCGGCTGTCGCCACGGTGGACATTGGATGTGTCTGCCAACTGGAATCCTTGGACTTTTTCCAACAACAAGAAGTGGCGCCAGCTGATCGTACAGCCCGAAGCGCGTTATTGGTTCTGCGAAGCTTTCAGCGGACATTTCCTGGGCGCGCACCTGTTGGGAGGCGTTTATAATATGGGTAACTGGGACATGGATTTCAAGTTCCTGGGTACTGACTTCGGCCGTCTGAAGGACTACCGTTACGAAGGCTGGCTGGTAGGTGCAGGTGTAGTCTACGGCTATCAATGGCTGCTCTCACGCCATTGGAGCATCGAGGCGGCCATCGGCATCGGCTATGCCTATTCACAGACGGACAAATACGAATGCCCCACCTGCGGTGACAAACTGGAGAATAACAAGAGTCATCATTATTTCGGTCCTACCAAAGCGGCCATCAACCTTATTTACGCATTCTAAAACACGGGAGGGAGAGACATGAAGACAAGAACAGCTATTATATATTATGGTATAGCGGGACTGCTGACGGGACTGTGTCTGCCCGCCCATGCTCAGACAGAAGACGGAACGAGGCAAGGCAGCGGAGTCATCGTGAGAAACACGGAGATTACCCGCGTGCGCGACAGCGTAACCATCTCACTGGACATGGTGCTGGACAGCCTGAAGCTGCGCTCCAACCGCAGTGTGGTGTTGCAACCCTTATTGAGCGAAGGGAAGGAAAAGGCCTGGCTGCCTGCCGTGGAGGTTATGGGACGCCAGCGTCACCTTTACTACGAGCGCAACGGTTACAAGACCTACGCTGAAGGAAACGTACAGACAGTCAAGCGCGACAAGAAGCGTCCGCAGACCATCAGCTACCGGACCGTCCTTCCCTACGAACCGTGGATGGATCATGCCCGGCTGGACTTGACGGAAGACCTTTGCGGATGCGGACAAGTGCAAAGCAATCCGCACAACCGGCCATTGGGACAAGCCGACATAGCTTTCACACCCCGACTGGCTTATGTCACCCCGCAGGCTGTCACCCGCAAAATGCGGGAACTGAAAGGCACGGCCTACCTGGATTTCCCGGTAAGCCAGACAGAAATTCACCCCGACTACCGGCGCAATCCGCAGGAGTTAGGCAAGATACGCTCCACCATCGACACGGTACGCCAAGACCCCGATGCCGGCATCACCGCTCTTTCCATCAAAGGCTATGCCTCGCCGGAAGGTTCGTGGAAGCTGAACACACGCCTGGCACAGGGACGTACCGAGGCGCTGAAACGTTACCTCACAGAACGTTATGCTTTCTCCGACACCCTGTTTGTCACGGCCTATGAGCCGGAGAACTGGGAAGGGCTGCGTGCCTATGTAGCACAGAGCAGCCTGCCGGACAAAGACGCCATCCTTACGCTGATAGACAGCGACCTGCAGCCCGACGCCAAGGAAGCACGGCTGAAGCGCGAGCATCCGGAGAGCTACCGCCTGTTGCTGGCAGAGTGTTATCCCGGCCTGCGCCGTTCGGACTATGTGGTGAGCTACCAGATACGGGGCTTCAACGTGGACGAGGCCAAGGAGCGCGTTTTCACCGAACCGCAGAAGCTCAGCCTGCAAGAGATGTTTGCCGTGGCGCAGACTTACCGTCCGGGCAGCGAAGAGTTCAACCGGGTATTCAACGTGGCGGTACGCATGTATCCCAATGACCCCGTGGCAAACCTCAATGCCGCCAATGCCTTGCTGGAGAACGGCCGGGCAGAGGAAGCGCGTCCCTATCTGGAGAAAGCGGGAGACAGTCCGCAGGCCGACAACGCCCGTGCCGTAGCCCTGCTGCTGCAACGCCGCTACGACGAAGCCCTGCCGCTGCTGCAACGGGCCAAGGATGCCGGAGTAGCGGAAGCGGAAGAGAATATGAAGATATTTGAATAAGTTATACGATAAAAGGGAATTTAGATGGCACACAGATGACACAGATTAAACAAGATGACCACAGATTTGTTTAATAAAAGAATGGGGGTTAAGTTTCCAGCTGTGTAAATCTGTCTCATCTGTGTTATCTGTGTGCCCCCAAAACGCCCTTATAAAGTAAATATTCGCTCTTTGACATAGTGGGAATAAGGGAAAAAAGCGTAACTTTGCACTACAGATTACAAACAAAATTTATTGCGGAGGACAAAGCTATGACTGGAAATGTAGATTTGAGCGTACAGCGCGACGCCTTGATAAGTCAGTTGTATCAGGTAGATGACGTCGATGTGATTCAGAAAGTACAACGCTCCCTCAACCGGGCTTTGGCGACGGTGAAGAAAGTCACCGCCAAAAAGAACGAAGAGGAAGAGGAGTACATCACGAAAGAAGAGCTGGAGCAACGGCTTCTGAATGCTTTTACAGAGATGTATCGTGCCAAAAAAGAAGGTTGGAAATTAAAAACAGCGGAGGAGTTGATTGATGAGTTATAGAATCGACACCCTTCCTTGTTTTGATAAAGAGTTGAAACGTTTGGGTAAGAAATATAAGTCTCTGAAACAAGATTATATAAAGTTTGTTGCAGAACTTCATTCCCGGCCAACTTTAGGTGTAGACCTCGGTAAGGGCATGCGCAAAGTACGTATGGCTATCTCAGACAAAAACCGTGGTAAAAGTCATGGTGCTCGGATTATTGATTATGTGTATAGAATAGATGAAACTACGGGGATTATCCTTTTGGTCTACATCTATGATAAAGCGGAACAGGAATCCTTGACGCCCCATCGGATTGCTGAATTGTTAGCGATGGCCAGGGAAAGCTTAGGCATCACGGACGAAAACTTTACGGAGGACAAATAGATGGGAAAGAAAAGCGAAAAGGAGGAAGAGGAGTACATCACGAAAGAAGAGCTGGAACAACGGCTTCTGAATGCTTTTACAGAGATGTATCGTGCCAAAAAAGAAGGTTGGAAATTAAAAACAGCGGAGGAACTGATCAATGAATTATAGCATTGAGTAAGAGACGCGATGAAACGGATGTTTCAAACAGCGGTACTGCTGTTATTTTGTCATGAAGGAAAACTCTTCATTCTTCATTATTAGTTCTTCATTTAAAAAGCTTCTACATTAAAAAGTTACTGTACTTTTCTTTTGTCTTGATACAAAAGAAAAGATACCAAAAGAAAAAATCAAGCGCTGAACCTCCGGGACTACTCCGAGTCTGTTTTTGCTAAACGGCACAAAACTCACTACGCTTTGCTCCGTTCAGACAAAGTGCCGTTCTTCACGCAAAAACGACCTCTGCGCTTAACGTCCCTCCGCTTAGGCGCAGGCTGCGCGGTGTTGGCAGCATTTATGAAAGAAAAAGTACAAAGCACAATCTTATTCCTATCTATATTATAAGAGCATATAAAGGCAAAAATTATTAATTTTAAAATTTATATGTGATTATGAAAAAAGTGAAGCTTTATGCAATGGCATTTGCGGCGATGATCTTTGCCGCATCCTGCCAGGATGATCTCACCGACCCGGGACAAAACACCGGTAACGGTGGCGATGGTACGCCGGCTTACCTGACTCTCTCGTTCACAGCGAACGGAGGAAGCAGCACCCGCTCTACAGCCGATGACGCCAATAACCAAGGTGATACGGATGGCGACCAGGAAGACAGCGGACACTCCAATGCCGGAACAACGAATGAAAAAGCAGTAGATAAAGTTCTTGTTGTGATTACATCTGCCGGCGGCGGGAATGTCAATTATGCGAGACTTTATAACACCCAAACTGATGCAACAGATGATGACAGTGATGGTAAATTCGATGTTACGAATACGACTGATGGAATAAATTTTGTAAATAATGACCCCATCGAGTTGACTGTTGGTACATATAATGTATTGGTGGTAGCCAATCCGGATGCTGCATTATACGCAGGAGTGACAGGCGGTGATATAAATGGAGGTATCTCAAACAACAACTCCATAGAGAACTTGTACACTAATATTACCAATAATGAGTATGTACCTACTGAGGAAGATTATTCTTCTATAGCAAACGGAACTTTGAAGTATAATACAAGCGCAAGCGAACCTGACAATGGCTTTAAAATCATGATGGCAAATAAGGCTGAATGTCAAGTTACATTAAACGAGACTCATACTCCAGAGAGTCCGGCTACTGCCAGCATTGAGGTAGAGCGCGCTTACTCTAAGATTACATTTCGTGAAACCGCAAACAATATTTATAAGGTGGATGTAAATCTCAGCCAGGTAAAGGCCGTTATTGTGGAAGGAGCTATCAATACAGCAACAGGAGAAGAGGAAGCTAAATGGGAAATTGCTAAACTGAATAAAGCTTGGGATGCCAATGAAACACCGAACGAAATCTATGTATGGTGGGAGGCTGCTACTGATGATAATGCCAATGCTACATTGAAGGGCGTATATCGCAAGACGAGCACAACTCATAAAATAGAGGATGATACTGATGCCGGAACATATCCCGTTTTTGTGAAGCTGACTCCGGTCAAGGCAACTGACTTTACCAATAAAGAAACTCAATATGTAGTGGCTTGGGAAGGAAGTACGAGTGATAACGCTGATGCTCATCCCACTGACGGTATCAATTATGTCGGTGAAAGCCAAGGTGACGTAGAAAATTGGTATGTTAAGTTGGAAGGCTATGCGTTGGTAAACCTCTCTAAGAGTGTGTATTATGTACGTCACATCACGGACAACATGGGTGCCGGCCCTGCTTTCGGTACATTGAACGGTCAGAACTATCTCTATACTCCGAACTGGGATGATAAGAATGATGACAGCAATATTGTGAAAAATGAAGCAACAGGTGAAGTTTCATTTAAAGATAATGTAGATGAAACCTGGTTCTATAACACCTTAGCCCAAGTATCCGAGGAAAGTAAGAGTATGACAATTAATGGTAGTGGTGACTTTATGGTGAATACGGAAGCTGCCAAATACTATAAAAAGATGAGCACATTGGAAAACAGTGATAATGGTGACGTGACAGGAAATGGTGATCAACACAGCAGTCAAGATAATCCGAGCACCTTACCCGCTGTAGGTAAGTTTATGTCCTACTGCTTCGAGAACTCTACCGATATTGATCATCAATTGCACGGTATCAGTACAGGCATCTCTTTCGTAGCAAGAATTTATTCAGATGAAAATTGTAGTACACCAGTCGATAGATTCTATCGTTATAACAATCATCTCTTTAAAACATTGGCAGATATTCAAGAAGCGTATGGCGCCAATACGATGAGTACGAAATTCAATGAATTGGTTGCGAAAGAAAAGGCTTCACAAGCAACAGTCATAACCAAAGAGGATTTGGCGGATTTGGCTGCATTTGTTCCTGACGTTAATAACTCTGGTCAGGGTGACGCTCAGAAGCATGGCGAAACAATAGACCTTTATGACGGAGGTATCTGCTACTACTACACCACCGAAATCAAGCATTACGACAATGGCGACAATGCAAGCCTGGGCAACATGGAGTTCGCTATCATGCGTAACAACATCTACTCACTGGCTGTTACCAGCATCAATGAAATCGGTGACCCGTACGTAGACCCGACACCCGATACGCCGAATGAGAACCCGGAAGCCAAGACGGCTCTGAACGTAGAAGTGAAGATCGTTCCTTGGATCGTCCGCTACAACGACATCGAATTCTAATAACATAAGTAATAACCTTGTAGGGGCGAGGTTTTAGAGACCCTGCCCCTACAATAATAAGAAAAGCAAAATATGTGCCAGAATAATCAACAACCCTTGACTATTGTATTGGCTTACGATTTGGATACAAGTCATGATAGCAATATCAATGCTGAAATTAAAGGTTATTTGAAGGAAAAAGGTTGGCAAGATGTCACAATAGATGATACGCATCCGAATGTAACGGGGTATTATACGAAATATAATAGACAATTGCCTGAAACGACTTTGATCAACTATAATTCTACGATTGAACAGGCAGAAGTTGATTTTAATGGCGCTTTAATGTCGTATAACAATAATCATTTGGATAATCAACCTCTGAAAAAAATGGCACATTATACTCATGCAGCCATCTTTGTTATAAGCGATTATAAGGTATTGATTCCTCATTGATAAGATAACTAATATACCGTATTATAAAATAGTAAATTGTTAATTGAATTATGCTTTACTCCATACATCATCAGGTTCGAAAAACTTTGCTGGCTATGGCAATCGCCTTGCCCGTCACCTCGTGCTACACCGTGTGGGACAATGACGACTGCGGTACGGAGTATCGGGTAAAGTTCAAGTACGACTACAACATGCTCTTTACCGATGCCTTCAGCACACAAGTGCCATCGGTGACACTCTATGCCTTCGATGCCGACGGACGCCTGGTGTTCCAGCAGAGCGAGGAAGGCGAAGCATTGGCGGCGGATGACTATTACATGACCTTGGACGTTGACCCAGGTGAGTACCGTCTGGTAGCATGGGCCGGACTGAAAGACGAGGACAACTCGTACGACGTGCTCGAACTCATCGAAGGACAGCATACACTGACGGACCTACAATGCCGCATCAACCGCTATACACATACTGCCCACGGAGAACAGGTAGACTCCGTAGGAGTGCTGGCGCCTCTGTGGCACGGCGTTGTTCCTGCACAGACCGTAACCCGCGCCAATACTTACCGCACGGCTACCGTAACCGTGCCTTTGGTAAAAAACACCCATACCTTGCGCATCATTCTTCAGCAGATGGCCGAAGAACCGATTGACGCCAATGACTTTGAATTTTCCGTGACCGACCAGAACGGACTCATGCTGCACGACAACAGCCTGAGCGAAGAGGACGGCACGCTGACATACCTGGCTTATCACCAGACACAAGGCTCCACCGATATGGAAGGATCCGCAGACCGGCTGAATGTAGTAGTGGCCGAGCTGAATACCGGCCGCCTGATGGCCGATGCCGACACAAGGCTCATCATCCGCAACCGCCACACAGGCTCCATCGTCTTGTCCATCCCCCTGATACAATACCTGGAACTGTGCCGCACGGTAGCCAACTACGACATGCCTTTGCAGGAATACCTCGACCGTGAGGACTCCTACGCCATGACCTTTTTCCTGGACTCCAACAATGCCTGGATAAACACCCAAGTGATTATCAACGACTGGATAGTCCGCTTTAACGACATAACACCGGAGTTCTAATGTAAATGAAGAATAAAGAACGAAGAATGAAGAACGCGAAGAACATATTATCCGCCTTGCTTGGTCGATTGTCCATTGTCCATTGTCCATTGCTGATTGTTTTGCTTCTCCTCACCGGTTGCAGAGACGAAGCAGACACCCTGCCCACGGACGGAAACCGAACCATCACGCTGGACCTGGGGATTGCGTTGACACGGGCTACAGAGAAAGACCAGCCAGTCTACGGCGAAGCCAGCGACCTGCACGTATGGCTCTTCGACCAGGAAGACAACTTTCTGGGATACATTCCCGAAGAGGATCCGCAGTTCACCGGCCGTGACCTGCAAGGCAATCCCGTAGAGAGCATTGAAGCCGAGTTCGACATCACCAATGTCACCTCCATACAAATCCGTGTCTTACTGAACATCAACGAACTTACGTTGCAAAAACCTGACGGCACAACTTTGACATTAGGCGAAAACTCAACCATAGCCGAGATAGACGATGCCACCTTCCAGTTCGGCACTACCCTACCCGATGGCGACAACAAAGTACCGATGTACGGCGCAACCACACTTGACAACATTTCCGCCTCCCGCCACTATCCGGTAACGGTGGAGCTGACCCGTGCCGTAGGCAAGCTGGAGCTGTTCTTTACGAAAGAGAGTGAGACAAGTACATTGACGATCAGTAACCTCACATTAGAGCATATACCCAATATTGGCTATCTGAATGAAGGAGCTACACAGACGGAGGTGACATATACCGAAACAAAAGATGATATTTTGTCCGTTGAATCCATCTCGGTACAGACGTCTCTGTCCGCTGAAACGTCATTGGGAGATTTCAGTGCGCATGAAGAGGACTTCACTCCACTGCCCTTGACAAACGCCTACCTGTTAGAAAATCCAAATGGCGAAACTTGGACGGAGAATGCCCCTGATTATACTTATCCGTATGATGACGAGACCACTTCCATCACTGACGAGAATACCCGCTACAAACTAACGGTAAGCTATACGCTGGGCAACACAAAAAAGACGCAAATCATCTACTTGCCCGCCATTAAGCGCAATATGTGGAACAAGATTTTTGCACGGGTAAAAGATGAAGAAGGAACGCTGGAGATTAAATATCAGGTGTTGCCTTGGAATGTAGTTTCATCAGCGATAGGGTATGCGCCACAGCATATTCCGACAGACCACAATCCATTTGATGCAGATGAGGCATGGGAAGAATCCGATATTGCCAATGGGGATTACTATGTGTTATTCCCTATCCAACCTTATAAAAGCAGTGGAGAACAACACACGACCTCCGGATTGCTGAAATATTTATATGATACTCCGGAAGAGGGAGACAACGAGGCCCGATTGTGTATCATTACGAGACCGACCTACACCGATGATGAACACGACTGTTTGAAAATAGGTTCAGCGGGTGCGCGTTATTTCTTTTTATTGACCGGTCCGGAAGGCGCCACTTGGACAGCTCACCTCACGGACGAAAATGAAGAAGAAAATTTCAGCTTCTCGAACTCTTCGGATGATGATTTCAAAAACTCGGCGGAATATGATACGCCGGAGCATGATAATGGTTATGTACGCAAAACCATCCATGGAATAGCCCGCAAAAAACCATACGTGATTCAGATTATTGCCAATCATTTATATACCGGTTATGAAGAAGATATGAGCGGTGAAGTAACGAAGGAAATGGAGGATAATGACGGCTTCGCCGATATAAAAAACAACTGGGATGATTACTTTGAGGATAGGAAATATCTGACTGAATGGGGAAAAGATAAATGGGATAATGAAGAAGTAGTTGATACCGAATTTTACATCACCGTCAAGCTAAAAGACGGAGAGGAATATGAATTAAAGATTAATCCTGAGTATACGGACACTGAACTTAAAAGTTCACAATTCCCGTTTAAGGATAGACGCCGTTATGCCGGAACAGATACCCGCATTTGGATTAGGCAGATAAGAGCACAATACGGATGGAAAAATCTAGAATTTCTGGCACAAGATCGTGATCCCAGCGAAAATGGTAACGAAGAGTGGGAAAAATACCAATGGTGGATGGAGAATAAATATTGGAACAAAAACCATGAATGGTCAAAATAAAACTTATGACTATAAATATACTATATAGAATCACTTTGTTTGCAGTCCTCTGCTTTTGTTGCATAGCCTGCACGGATGAGAACTCGCCGCAAATCACGCCTGCCGATGACGGACAGGTGCGCATTGTGTATCAAGTGGCGGGTAGTCCGGATACACGCATAGAGGTTGGAGAAGAACCGGGATGGAACGGGAGATGGAACGAGAACAAGATAACCCGCATAGACTTGTTTGTCTTCAACCGAGAAGATGGCACTCTCCACGAACATATAAAGGACGGAACAATCAGTATACCTGACGCGCAAAAAGAACAGACATTAGAAACAGACCTGACGTACAGCGAAGTGAAGTCTGGTAACTATACATATTATATGGTGGCGAATTACCCGCAACTGGAAACGGCCAGCATAAACAGTCTTACGGACTTGCAAGAGGAAATGATTACTACAAGCCTGAATTACAATAGCACGCAGAAAACCTTTGTCATGGATGCCAAGATAACCGAAACACCGGAAGAGGACGAAACAACCAAAACCATTACGCTGAGTTTCGGGTTAGTCCGTGCCGCCTCCAAGATACGTTTGTCCGTGGAAGATGATGCGGGAAATCCCATTACGGACGATTGCACTTATCGGTTGATGAACTACATCTCTACCGGCACATCCGTATTGGCAGAAGCGGAAGGATATGGAGAAGGAAGGGGCCAACAACGGGAAGACATGCCCCGGGCTACAAGTCCGAGCTTGACATACGGGGAAGGAGCTGATAAAAAAGTCGTGTTCTACTCCTACCCCAACGACTGGTTCGATGAAACCTTGCTAAATGGAAACGGTATTTTTATAGATGAAGATATTTATGCCAAAGATGACCTGATAGATGAGGACAAGCAGACCTACATTCTGCTCACCTACGAGGGAAATGAGTTCAAAGTGCCGGTCAACTTCTCAATAGCCGACTACAACGACAAGCCCAGTTTCACCGCAGACGAAATCAAGACGTTGCGCAACGACTATTACCGCATGCAGCGCAATTATATTTATGATGTGACGGTGACGATAGATTGGGAAGCGGAAGATATAACGGTCAGCTATGAGATCTTGGTGAATGCTTGGAACGATAAAGGAAATATGGACATTACATTTGGAGATCCGACCCTATGAAACATATAAAAACAATATATCAGCAGATTGTTGCCGTGTGTCTGGCAATATTTACATGGACAGGCTGTGTGCAGGACGAATTTACCATGCCCGGTGATGTGGTGGAAGGGAAACCCATCACCGTGTCACTGAACTTCTCAGCCATCCCCGAGACGGATGTAGTGGTAACCCGTGCAGACAATAGCCTTTCCGATCTGGCAAGAGTAGCTATCTTTGTTTACTCAGGTGACAATTTTCAGCAACTTGTACGAACAGCGAATAATACTCTGACCATTACAAAAAACAGGACTGAGGAGGATGGCGTATACTACACAGCCTCATTTGAAACTACGTCTGGCATCAAAAATCTGTTGGCGGTAGCCAACACCAGTACCGATAACACGGCAGGTGCATATTGGGAGAATCTGTCTGAGATAGCCCAAAAAGCGATCAATAACGAACTGACGTTTGACGAACTGAAAGCATCGGTCATCAGTCTGCGTAGCGGACTGATAACCAACGGTGAGATGCAGCCTATTCAGATTACTTCTTCAGACCAGATGCTGATGTCCGGTTGGAATGAAGGAGTCGTGTTCGATACGCAAGGCAACGTAACCAGCTATGGTAATAATGTAGAAAACAAAAACGTAATTCTTCGTTTAGACCGTTCGCTGGCACGCATTACGTTCAAGATCCCCTATACGGAATTCGATTACGGAGAAAATGCTGTGAATAGAATATTCACTCCGACAAGCTATAAAGTATATAATGTGCCGGTAAACAGTTATCTAGGAAATATTAAAAAAACCCCTGATGAAACATTCAAGTTTACGAAGTATGCGGAATCGAATGTAGGTTCGGTGGAAGCCGGGTACTATTCGTTTACTTTCTACATGCCGGAAAATGTTTATACGGAAGTAGAGGGAGTAAGCGAATATCACGACCGGGATAAGTGGGACTATGAAGGACATGAAGGCGCCACACCGGAAGAGAAAACAGAAGAAAATTTATGGAAATCCGCCCCGCAATATAGTACATTCGTAGTTATTAAAGGGAACTACGAAGAAACCAGAACAGATAAGGAGTACACCGGAACGGTGGAATATACCATCCATTTAGGAGACTTTAGTCAGAGTGGCAGTATGGGCAACTATTCTGTGGAACGGAACTGCAACTACACCTATACCGTCACGGTTCTGAATGTCGAAAATATCGTAGTAGAAGCTACTAAAGAAGATCCGAATAAGTATCAGGAAGGTTCTGAAGGCTCTATTTATGATTATACCCAATCCGACTACGCTTATCACTTGGATGCCCATTACGAGCAAGTGTATCTTCAATACAACCTTTCCGATATAGCTACAGCGGTAAGGGATAACGAAGATTTCAAGGCCGGAGATATCACACTGGATCAGGCTATAGCCGATGCTTTAGTGCTCACCATTCAATCTGAAGCGATGGATTACGAACACTCGGAAACAAAAGACGAACCTTACAGTGTCCATAATAAGCAGGGAACGCTAAAACCCTATCAGATATATGTGGATGCAAAGGGCGATAACAATGATGAGGAGGCTGCGACCCGTGCCAAAGAAACCGTATTAAAAGGCGATAGAGACGGCCAGTCCGGTTTTGATTACAAATGGGTGGAGTTTTGGCCGCAGACCGGAAGAACTACCATTGCCCAATATCCCGGTGTGTCTGACTGGAGTAGGGACGATATTCAGCTGTCAGGTAAAGGTAATTTAAACAACAGCAATGTTTATGGTGGAGATGAAACAGAAAATAGCAAATACCTGATGGATGTGTACGATGTGATTGTAGAAATGGGAAAAGCCGTGAAAGAAATATATAATAATGGTACTCTTAACGGCATTCCTACAGCTCCCGGCTCTGAATGGAACCGTGAAGAAAAAAAAATATTGATCACACAAGAAAACGGATATTACGGAGATTACGTAGCTCGGTTTACGGCTTTCGTTAATGAGTACTTTTATTATCGACATCCGCTGACCGACGAGAAGATTACCTCGTGGAGCCTTTTCACCAACAAGATGCCTCGTGAAATGATTGTGGCGTTGAATACTGATGTGTCCAATGACGGTAACAGTACCTACAGTGTATTGTATTCGTACATTTCGCAGCTGTCTATACAAACGTTCTATAATTCACGTGTGAACAGTATCAATGGGTTTGGAATAGAAACATATAATGAGACGCCGCTCTATACTTTTCATGCAAGAACAAGCAACGGTTTATATACAGATGAAACTTTCCCTCAGAGAGATGACAGTAAAGGAAGAAATAATCAGTTGATCATGCTGGGTATAAATAATAGTAAAACCGCAGATTGGGATGATTATATTAATTATAATAGCAATGGATGGACTCGTCCTGTTACTTCCAGTCGGAATGACCATAAATTGACGGATAATGCTTATAAAGAACAGTATGCTTATTCTGCCTGCATGTCTCGAAACCGTGATTTAAATGGTAATGGAAAAATAGACAGAAATGAAGTCCGTTGGTACTTAGCATCATTGAACGAATATATCCGTGTAAGTATTGGTAGTAATGCTATCTCTAACGCTGCCCAACTTTATATGGGTGATAAAGAAAAATTGGAAAAGGAGACAGATAATCCAGAGGTATATCCAATAAGATATATCAATGATGGTGCTCTTTACTATACGAGTAGCGCAGATGCAAAAAGAGTTTATTGGGCTGTAGAACGTGGATCATATGGAAATGTCGGAAATACTTGGTCTGCTGAAGTTGATGGAAATCATAAAGCAAAGCCTATTCGATGCATACGGTTACTCCCTAAGAATGACGATGACAACTCAGACATATCAACGACAGAAATTGAATCGGATCCTACCTATGTTTGGAATGAGAGCAATCGTACGTTGACTTTTGAAAATATATTGGTAGAATCATTGTATCGTCAGCGTGTGTCATCAAGATTAGATGAACATAATGAAGATGGTGCAGCCAATTCATTCTATCAAAAGATCGTAGTGGCAAAAGAGAATGTTTATACAGAAAGATGGGAACAGGGTGATCGATGGGAAGGAGAGTATGTAAAAGAATATACCAAATTTCCGTTAGGGCAAATTATCCGTGCGGATAATTACAGTGATGAGAATCCTTGCGCAGATTATAGTGAGGAAGATGACGGAGGAGCAACTTGGCGCGTACCAAATTTAGTTGAATTTTCCGCTATGCGTGCGGTAAATCAAATAGATGCTGAAACTGCATGCTGTACTCAATTTAGCCAACAAGATGTTCGTTTAGGCTTTATATATAGCGGAGGAAACATTACTTGTCCAGGAGATAAGGAAACTCTCAATAATACATATTATGTCCGCTGCGTACGAGACGTTGATTAATGATGAACTTTATAAATGAAACTTATTTTCATTATACTGCAAGTTTTCCTCTTCACCGCCTGCCAAGCCAACCCGAAGCAGGCGAGCAAGGAGCAAACGCCCCAAGAAAGGACGGTGGAGACGCAGACGCTTCGACTCCCGTAAAGGGTGGATGATTGCTGGTGGTGTTCTACGACCCGGAGTGCGGCAGTTGTCACGAGGTGATAGAAAATAGGAAGATGGACGGTGCACTGGCTATGGCGGTTCAAGCGGGACGGGCCAGTGTGCTGGCCATCTATACCGAGAGAAATAAAAAGGAATAGAAAGAGAAATACCTTTGTGAACCTTGATCTGGCAGTAAAAGCACTTGTGAATGTCCTTTTGTGAAAAATGGCATTCGCTACTCTTATAAAATTGTTTGTTTTGTTTATTTCGCCCCAAACTGACGTATCGGCTTGGGGCGAAAGTTTTTTATTGATAACTGATGTACTTTTCTTTTTGCCTTGATGCAAAAGAAAAGGTTTGCGAATTAGACAAACGGAATTTAAGAGTCAGAAGTGACTCCAACTCTTCTTTATAATTTCCGATATTGTCAAAGAAATCCTTAACGGCCTGCCTGAATTTTCGTCCCGTCCACCCATTCCTTGAGCTTTTTGTTGTGATAATAACGGGCATTGTCGGAAATGATATAGATGTAAAGATACAACTTTTATACGAATTATTCGCATTTCATTTACTTTTTACTATAAAAGGATAGATTAGGAAAATGCTTTGTTGTTTACGGAATAATTCGTATGTTTGCAAATAACATTCACCGAAATGATGCAGAAAGACTATATAGCTCAACTATCCCCCTACTTGTTTTGGGATATGGATATGAATTTGGTAGATATGGATACTTGTCCTTCGCAAATTATTCAACGTGTTCTTGAATACGGTACATGGAATGATTGGAAATTAATACTATCCTATTATGGATTAGATAAGATTGTGACCGTGTGCCGTTCATTAAGGACAATGGACAAGAAAGCCCTGTCATTTATATGTTGTATTTCAAATACAGATAAAACAGAATACCGATGTTATCATACTACACAGTCGTTCCCCACACTTTGGAACTCCTAAAGAAATTATCTGAAAGAGAAATCCTTTCAGAAACAAGATTGGTAGGAGGGACAGCATTGGCTCTTCAATATGGACATCGTATGTCTGTAGATTTGGATTTTTTTGGCAACATCAGCGGAGATACAGTCAATCTGAAAGAAGAATTGAAACATATAGGGAAATTGTCAGTCCTCAAGGAATCGCAAAATATAAACGTATATCTGCTTGACGGTATAAAAGTTGATTTTATCAACTATTCATACCAATGGATTGATGAAGCGATAAAAGAGGGAACTGTAACTTTGGCTTCTCCCAAGGATATAGCAGCTATGAAAGTTAATGCTATTGAAGGCAGAGGTTCCAAAAAAGATTTTATTGATCTCTATTTTCTTTTGCAGCATTTTTCACTGCAAGACATATTAAGTTTCTACAAGAAAAAATATCCTGAATATTCCATATTCCGCGCTCTCATGAGCATGACTTATTTTGAAGATGCGGAAAATCAAATCATGCCAAAGATGTTTGTAAATGTAACATGGGAGGAAATAAAACGCTTTCTTAAGCAAACAATAGCACAAGCATCTTTAAGCGATACTTCTTTTTCCAGGATATAAGGGTACACGCTTCCGTCGCAAGCTGCCTTCACAGGAATAAGTAGACCTATATATCGCACTTATATTCAAACGTTTAAGGAAGCATGAGATGCTTATAAATCCTTTATCAAGTGATTAATAGAGCACTGGTCAAGTGAATAATTAACCATTTATCAA
>CALUOV010000040.1 GCA_944322275.1 uncultured Bacteroides sp.
CATAGAGTTATATGGTGAAAGTATGCGAAAGTTAAGGGCTAAGAAAAACGGGAAATTTTAAAAGGGTAAAATAAAACTGACCCCCAACACCAGGACTTTAAAGGGTCAGCCATATTGTAGCCAAAGGGGCCAAATCCTGTTTGGCCAAAAGGGTCAAAGTCGCGTGGCTTTTCCTGCAGACTCATTTCCAACAACTTTTTAGGGATATAGTCCTCCGCACCCGACTTCATTGACCGGACGGCGGTTGGCACTTCGTCATAGTCCGTCATGATGATGTAGGGATTGCGTTTCCCTTGTATTCTCAGCTCTTCCAACAGGGTGATGCCGTCACCGTCGTTCAGGCGCAAGTCGGCGAGCACGATGTCGTCCTCGCTCATCTTGGCGAATAGTTTGCGTGCCCCGTTACAAGTGGACGTGCTTACGGTCTGAAATCCCTTACTTTGCAACAATCCGCATACATAGCCGGAGAAAGTGAGATTGTCTTCCACGATGATTATCCTTCCCATCGTTCCATCTCCTTTCTTGCCAAGTCCACAATCAATTTTCCTTGTGCCAATACCTTTTGGACGGCATGGGCTATCTCTCCATTTGTTGGGTTACCGTTGTGAATTACGGCATATAATTCCTGCAACGGTTGTTCGGCCTTCATCAGCATCCACGAACTTCTAAGGTGGTGTATCCAGCCGTCCAACGCTTCCATGTCCTTTGTTTCCGTTGCCTTGCGTACTTCGTCCATTTCTTTTTTCGTTTCCATTATCAGCCGTTCCAATGTGTGCAGCCTATCGCCAAAGGCGAGCAAAGCCGAAAAATCGGGCAGTTGTTTATGTTCTTTATTGGCATATTGGCTTACCACGTTCAGCAGTTCAGCGATGGAAAACGGTTTACCGAGCATGGCGGTGAACCCTGCCGACTTCAACTCATCTTCCGTGATGAACCCTGCTGCCGTTGCAGCCACAACGGGAATCGTGCGTGAGTTGCCGATGTCGGACGTACGCAGCAATTCCAGTACTTCGTAACCGTTCATGTCCGGCATCTTCAAATCGGTTATTAACAGGTTATAATCCTTGCTTCTCAACTTGTCTGTTAATTCTCCTGCCGTTAGGCAAGCATCACAGCTTACACCGTTCTGCACAAGCATATCCCGTATCATGCCAAGCGTTACGGTATCATTATCAATCACTAACACGGAACAGCCGGATACGGATAAACTGTTCGACACAACGGATAGTCTTGTATTAGCGGTAGTTTCCTCCGCCACTACCAATGGCAAGCTGACAATGAACCTGCTTCCTTTTTCCTTTTCGCTTTCTACCGATATACTTCCGTCCATCAGTTCCACAAGCTGTTTCACGATGGAAAGCCCCAATCCGAAACCGTCCTGCGTGGTGGCATTGCCCAGCCGCTTGAAAGGCTTGAATATACGTTCCTTTTGTTCTTTGCTAATGCCCGTACCCGTATCCTCCACCGTCAGCGTAAACACACCGTCCTTATATTGGGTTGTCAGCGTGATTGTACCTTTATCCGTGAATTTGATGGCATTGGAAAGCAGGTTGCCGCCTATGCTTAAAATACGGTTCTTGTCACCGTTCACCACTTCGTTCGCATGGTTACGGACAGTCAAAGTCAAATGCTTCGACTTTGCTTGCATGGCAAATTCCGTTTCGAGTGTATCCGCTATCTGGCTAAGTTTGAATGGTTTGGACAGGATTGTCACTTTTCTGCTGTCCAGTCTGAAATAGTCCAAGAGGCTGTTCAGCATGGATGCCATGCGTCCTGCCGATGCCTTTATTATTTCCGCATGGCGCATACGGCTATCCCTGTTGTCATCGTTCAGCAGAAGTTCTGCATTACCGCTGATGGCAGTCAAAGGTGTGCGCAGTTCATGGCTTACGTTCTGTATGAAGTTGCGCCGCAAGCGTATAAGTTCCTCGTTCTTGGCGTTGCTCTCCTGCAATTTGCCGATAAGCTCTTCACGTTTCCTTTTCTCGTTTGCATTACGTTTTAATTCCCACTCCATCCGTTCAATGTCGCTCTCTTCCAGCACGTCGCCCGTCTGCACCTCGATGAAATGCAGGTCGGTGAGGGCCTTGACCGCATGTTTCTGCCCTTTCCGGATATGCACGACATCTCCACATTTCACTTCCCTTTCTTCGCCGTCAATCACCAGGATGCCGGTTCCGTCCACGAAGGTCCACACTTCGTCCCGGTGGAAATGCCATTGGTAACTGATGCTTTTGCCGGCCTGGATGCAAAGGTGTTTCGTCAATGACCGGCTGCGGCCGTCTTCTGCTTCATACCGGTCAACCACCTTGTACGTTCTCCACCGGCGTTCCTCGAACATCGGGCGGGTGTTTATTTGGCTGACCAGCGGTTTGATGCGCTCGCAGCTGTCCTTGCCGGCCACCAAGATACCGTCGGGACTTGCCGCCACGATCAGATTGTCCGTTTCCACACAGATGCACGGCATGTCAAGGGTGTTGACCACGTGGGTGTCGTGACAGCTTCCGTCCATCAGCACATTCCCGATGGCCTTATCTCCGATGACTTCCGAGAGGGCATCCCAAGTGCCCAGGTCTTTCCACAAGCCATTAAACGGGATGACCGCCACCGACTCCGCTTTTTCGGCCACTTCGTAGTCAAAACTGATTTTGGGCAGTTCCCCGTAGCGGTCACGGGCTTCCCCGAAAGTCGCCGCTTGCAGGTAGTGGCTCGTGAGGGCTTTCAAGTAGCCCAGCCGGAAGGCGAATACGCCGCCGTTCCACAGGGCACCGCCGTCCATCAGCACGAGGTCGGACGTGCCTCGTTCCACGGCTGCCGCCATCCGGCCGATGGTACGGAAATAATTTTCATCCGTATAGGGGTCGCTCGGCATGACCATGACCACGACCACTTCATCGGGGGCGCACCGTTTCTCCTTTTCCAGATATAGGCAGGCCAAGGCGATGGCGGGGAAAGTATCGCGCCGTTCCGGCTCGGTCACGATGTCCACCGTATTCCCGAGTTGGCTGCTTATCGCGTCACGCTGGCCTTCGCCCGTGGCGATGGTCACTTCCGCCTCCAACCCGGACTCGCGGATTTGGCGCATGACACGCTGGAGCATGGATCCCTTGTCCCGCCGGGGGCGGGCAGCAGGCGCAGGAACTGCTTGGAATAGGCATCGTTAGACAGCGGCCACAGGCGTTTGCCTGAACCGCCGGATAACAATATGAGTTGCATTGTGAATTATGTGTGAATAATTTTCATCAAGGCTTTTGTTTCATTGGAGGCCTGAATCGCTTGTAGGAAAATGCGTAAAGAATGATGCCGACGAAACAGCCCAAGGGAATAGTGAATCCGAGTGCCATGTTGCTTTCACCCAACAATCCCATCAGTACCGGTGCTATCGCCCCGCCCACGATAGACATGACGAGGTAGGAGGATGCGGTCTTGGTATTGCTGCCTGTGACATCGGTCTGTGCCATCGAGAAGATGGTAGGGAACATCACGCTCTCAAACAGGTAAGTAGTAAGACAGAGTGCCGTCATTCCTACTTTTCCATTGGAGGTGATGGCGAGCAGCATGCAGATAGTCGCACCGGTGGCGCAGGCCGTCATCAGCCGCGCAGGGGCTACGGCCTTTAAGATAAGCGAACCGAGCAGGCGGCCCACCATAAACAATCCCATGCCGCCAATGGAGAGCATCATCGCTGCCGTGGACGGGCTTAGCGAGGTGTCGGCTTCAAGGGCATAGTTGATGAAGAATGAGTTGATCCCGGTCTGCGCGGACACATAGAGCAACAATGCCACTACTCCATAGCGGAAAGTGCGGATGTGCCAGATGGAGGTGACGGATGCCGTGGCTGACGCAGGTTCATCATCTTTCGTAGGCTCCTCGTCCGGCGATGGCAGATGTAATCGGGAAAATACGAACCCGAGTATGACCACTACGCAACCGATGACCGCATAAGGCAAGGAGATGTTCCCGCCTTCTTCCCCAAGAATTAGCAGTCCTCCGACCATCGGCCCTACCACCCAGCCAAGCCCGTTTAGGGCCTGTGCAAGGTTGAGCCTGCCGGCTGCCGACCGTTTCCCGCCCAATACGGTGACGTAGGGATTGGCCGAGGTTTCGAGGCACGTCAGCCCGCAGCCTATGATAAACAGGCAGAACAGGAAAAACGGGAAGGACATCAACTGCCCGCCGGGAATGAACAGCAATGCGCCTGTGCCATAAAGCAACAGTCCTGTCACAATGCCGGTGCGGTAGCCCCATCGACGTATGATCCGTCCCGCCGGGATGGCCATGAGGAAATAGCCGCCATATACCATCGCCTGTACCAATGCGCTACGTGCTTTGGAAATGACAAGCACATCTTGGAAATGCTTGTTCAGCACATCGAGGATGCTGTGTGCCACCCCCCACAGGAAGAACAGGGAGGCGACAAGGGCAAACACCGTCACATAGTTGCGCCCGTCCGCTCCTCGGAACATCCCATTTGCTTGCCCGCTCATAGCTTAAAAATTTGCTCCATGAGTTGCCATTTCTCCGTCGAGGGGGGGGCAGTCGAGTCGCAACCTTGGAACCGGGCGACGTATGCTTCCCACTCTGCTTGTCTGGGAAGGGTGGCCAGCCTTGCATTGTCCTTTTCCCAGTCGAAATCGTCCACCGTATCCATGATCATGAATGACGTATGCCCATAAAGGTAGATTTGCATGTCAAGTATGCCTACCGACCGAATGCCTTCCTTTATTTCCGGCCATACATGTTTGTGCACCTCCACGTATGCTTCTATGGCTTGCGGATTGTCGGGGAAGGTGAGTATCTGACAATATCGTTTCATTATGCGTGAGGAATCTGTTAGAACCTGTCACCTGAATTACGGCGGCGGATGGTGCCGTGAACGTCGTAACCCTTTTCCAATAACAACTCGGCAAGGTAGGATCCGTCCTGGCCCGTGATGCCGGTAATCAATGCTGTCTTCATTTGCGCGTTTTGAATATATTGTTGATTTTTGTCATGAGGATTTCGCCTATCTTGTAAGGGTAGCGCAGGCCGAGGAAGAACAGGTTGGAATAGATGCCGTTCTGTTTCAGGGCACGCAGATGGTCGTGCATGATTTGTTCATGGCTGCGTAGCCCCGAGGTGGAAGCCCCGCCCGTGCGCATGGTCACGAAGTCCTTGTGGAGGTAACGGGTGCGGATGCGGTGCACGAATATCATGCGCAGCAGGTTCTCGAAGTCTGCCGCCACTTTGTAAGACAGGTCGAAGGCACCGTACTTTTCATAGACCGCCTTGCGGCAATAGAACGAAGGATGGGCAGGCATGAAGCCGAAGCGCATCCAGCTGCGGTGGAACGGACGGGAGGTGTAGTAGCGGGTGCACCGCGACAGGTCGCCGTCCCGCACGAAATGTACGTCGCCGTACATGGCATCCACGTTAGGGTCAGACATTGCCTTGGCCACGCACTCCAACACATCGTTGGAAGTATAAAAATCGTCCGAGTTGAGGATGCCCACCACGTCGCCCATGGCCATGCGGATGCCCTTGTTCATTGCGTCATAAATGCCCTTGTCCAGTTCGCAGACCCAGCGCAGGCGGCCGCCGTAAAGCGGCTCGTATTCCCGCACGATGGCAAGCGTATTGTCCTTGGAGCCGCCATCAACCACGATGTGTTCGAAGTCGCGGAAACTTTGCCGCAACACGCTTTCCAACGTGTCACGAAGAGTAGCACCGCTGTTGTAAGTAGCGGTGATGACTGTTATTTTCATAAATCAGTTGATGTGAAATCCGTTAATGGAGCCACGTGCCATTCATGTCGTGGCTGCGACCGCAAGACTGGGAAACAACCCAATCATCGCCGGTCGGAAGTGCTTCCAAGGCATCAGAAAAACAGGAATGGGTAGCTGTCTTTTTACTTGTGGTTACAACGTGATGTTGTAATCATGCTTCAGCAGAGCTTTGATTTTCTCGCGGTCGTTCCCACACTTTTGCTTGATTTCAAACACTTTGGCATCGACCAGTGTGCGGTACCACCAGCCTTGCAGGAACGTCCAGATGAAGCCGATTTTCCCGTCAAGGCAGGCACCTTTCAGGAAATAGCGGTAACAGAAGTAGGCAAACGACCGCCAGAAGAGTGGCAGGTGGACATATTTGTGTTTCTCCATGCGCTTGCGTAGTGCCTGTTCGCTGATATGCTTGTCTTTGTCCGTTTCCGCCGTTCCGGTCAGGTCCAGCTCGATGTCGAGCAGGTCAACTGCCTCGCGTATTGCATAGTTCACGTGCTTGTGGCAAAACCATGAGAGGTTGTTCAAGTTGTGGTCGCAGAAGTCATGTTCAAATTCCACGGCTCGCCCTTCGGTCAACTGTATATGCTCGTCCATCAGCCGCAGCTCGCACATCCCCTTTCCGTAGCGGAACACGCGCAACAACTTTACTGGATAGATGCCCCGTCGCATCCATTTGCCCATGAAGATGTGCCGACGCTTAAGAATGATGCCAGTAACATCTTCAGGTAGTGACGGCAGTTTCTCTTGCAGCTCCTGCACCAGCTCAGGCAACAGGTATTCATCGGCATCAAGACGCAGAACCCATGTCGTTTCAATTGGAAGGTTGTCCAACGCCCAATTGAACTGCTCGGCCTGGTTGCCAGGCCATTTGTGTTCAACGACAGTTGCGCCAAGTTCCGTTGCAATCGCCTTTGTGCCATCGGTAGAAAAACAGTCGACGACATATATAGTCTTAGCAATAGGTGCAACATTCTCCAAGCACCACCGAATGTGCAACTCCTCATTATATGTGAGGACGATAACAGAAAGGTCAAGCATGATAATTCAAAGAACGATATGGTTGTACCCGATATAAGGTCTTTGGGTACAAACTGGTTGAGAATATTGAATTTAAAAAAGGATTCTACTCCTTAATAATACGCTTTTTGAGTAACCTGGCAGGATTGCCACCCACCACCGTCCAAGGCTCAACGTCCTTGAAAACTGCCGCCCGTGCCCCGACAACAGCCCCTTCACCAATGGTCACGCCCATCCCTACAAAGGCATCGGCCGCCACCCAAGCGAAAGAGTTGATGTGAATAGGGGCTGTGATGAGGGGATTGTCTTTGTTGGTAATGTCATGCGATGCAGTGCACAAGTAGGCTCCTTGCGAAATTATCGCTTTTGAACCGATGATTATTTTACCGGGGTTGTAACACTTGGCTTTTGAGCCTATGGCAGTATAGTCGCCTATGACCAAGTTCCAGGGTGCCCAAATCTCAGCCGAAGCATTCACTTTTGAGCCTTTGCCTATCTTGGCACCCCAACATTCCAAGACAATATTTCTCCATTTCCCAAATAATGGGCCAGCAAAAGGCCTGAATAACATCAATGCCGATATGTTCCATGCCAAGCGTTTCAGTTTGTTGCCCATAGACAGGCATTCCTTGTAAGGTTCGGGGCGCATTTCAGTCATTATCTTTGTCCTCCCAATCTTATGCGGCTGACTATTGAATATGGCAAGTATTCACGCATGATTTTCACCAACCTGGTCTTTAATGTCGGGGTTAGATACTTGCTTATCATGCTGTCGAATGTGCCAGTGAATAAATCCTTATAAAAGGTGTCACGCGATGGAGGTTTGACCGATGAATGCGAAATAGCTTGATTTGAACTGACAACTTCATCTATATCCCTCTCGAATACGTGCATGCGACCTTTGCCGAGGTCAAACAATGCTTGCCCTTGCGGATTGTTGACCAATACCATTGACACCCCTTTCTCTATCTCATCCTTATGCCCGTACGGCTTGTTTTTCCCGATACCCCAAAAATCGGCTATGGTAATATCGGCCAAGCGATTAAGGCCGAGGAATTGGCAATTGTAGCATGATAGCTGCAAATTGTTGTCATGGTTGTTGAAACCAACCCAGTATGAATCTTTGTTCCCCCTCAAAATTTGCTGTTTGCCATCAACTCGTGTAGCAACACGGATTGAATCATACCATCCTTTCCGCTTGTCCCTGAAATTGATGCTTGAAATCTTGCCTATATGGCTTGTCAGCCATTGCAGGTATTTCTCGAAAAACAGCGAAGAAGGCACGCCATGGCAAACGAAGTCGCAGCAAAACAGGTTATCATAGTTCTTTACGAGAAAGGCTTTCAAACCTGCCACTTGGCATGGAGTGCCGACAAACAAGACTTTCTTCCCATCGGCAAGATAGCCTTTGATTTCCTTGAATGCTTGCCCTATTTTGCTTTGCGCATATTTGCTTCGTCTAAGTTGGTCCAATTCTTCTACCGACGAAATGGCTATATGCCTGATGTGCAATTGTTCATCGTATGCAGCTCCCATAACCATGCCACCGTTTTCCAATATGGCTTCGGCTAATGCACTGAATGCGCCCCCGCTTGAACTTTTCATTCTTGTTGCAGCATCTTTGTGCCATGTGGCATAAACTTTCAATTGTGACTTTTGTGCCTTAAGCGGGTGCAGGATTGGGCATCTGCGTTCACAGGCATGGCATCCCGTGCATTTGTCCGCGTCAATGGAAGGGCGATAAAACCCATCTTCATTCTGAATGGTCGTGATTGCACCAAACTGGCAGCTATTGATACAGGCAGAACAGCCGGTGCATTCGTTGTCGGGACACAACATCGGTATTTTATTCTCCATCGATGGCATCTTTTAGGAATTGAATGGATTTGTTTCTTTCTCTATCCAGACACTTGCCAACTTCCGAGTAGTCTATGCCTGTGTTTGGAATATCTTCCCATGCCGTCCCCTCGACCAACAGTCTTTCGCTCAGCCCAAACATCTGTAACAGGCTTCGCTGCCGGCTGTTGTTCTTTTTGCGGAGAGGGAGCACTGTGTAGAAGTCACGTCCGAAGTTGATGGAGAAAGCCGTTCCATGGAAAGAGTTGGTGATGACCAATCCTGCGTTTGCCACAAGATGCAGGAATTCAGAGGGACCGGCATCTGTTATGTTGATAATATCGCATTCCTTGTCCTCACGGCAAGCACGTTTGCAGATGCGAACCATCTGCAAGCCTTTGGCGGCATGGATGTGCCGGGCAAGCTGCCCGATATAAGGACATCTGGTCAGTTCATAAATCAGAATATATTTGCCGTTTATTGATGTTTTCGGCTGCCTTGCCACTTTCAGCCAATCGACCTTTGTCAACAGCAGCGTCGGGTCGAGTACCCACTCGGCTTCGCGTCCGGCCACGGCCTTCACCATATCCACGGCCTCACGCTCACGCACCCCGATGGCATCATATTGCCGCAATCTTTCCCGGTAGTATGGTTTTGCATACGTTGGAATTTGTGATACCCCGAAACTGGCAGCGTAGGCAATACGTTTTTTCCCTTGTGGAGCGAAAGTGAGGAAATAAGGATTTAGTGACGAATAAAGTCCCGGATTCCACACTTGGTCACTGCCGGTCAGATACACATCGTATGGCAACCGTGCCGAATAGAGTTCATCCATGCTGCGGTAGGTGGGTGAAAGGGAAGTGTTCTCCTTGTGGAAATTGGCGAAACGCCTTTCTCGTACTTTTTGCGCCTTTCGGTTGTTCAATGTTTTTAGAGTGGTCATTTTAGGATATAGCCATTCCTTCAACCTCAATACAAGTGAAAAGTGAAACACTGGTGAAGACATCTTCGTCCGCTTGTACCCGGGATTCTTGTAGAACAAGTAGTCTATGATTTCGGCATCATAGCCCAATTTTTTCAATACGGCCTGCGTGGCATACGCCTGTAGTTCCGCCCCGTAATTGTTTACTTTCAGTATGGTGATAATTCCTATCTTCATATTTATTCATATACAAATTCCGGCTTATTGCTGCCGTTTAAAATCCACTCATATAGCTGCTTCATTTTTGCACCAAGCGTCGGAACTGCATATTCCTTGCGAATCAGTTCTTTCCCGTTTCTACCCATTTGTTGCCTTTCGGCCTCGGGTAAACGGATTGCTTCAAGCAAGGTCTTATTGATGCTTTCCTGGTCATTTTCAATCCACCAACCACAATGATGCTTTTCCAGTTCCTGCCACGGCATCCCTTTTGATGCGATGACTGGCACGCCTCTGACCAAAGCTTCTGTGACGATATTGCCGAAGTTCTCAAAGTCACTGGGTACTGCCAAATAGCTAAGTGACATGATGGCTTCATCTTTTTCCTTACCAGTCAGAAATCCCGTAAAACGGACGTTGCCCTCCAAATGCAAACGCTTGACCTCGTCATGAAGAAATTCCTCATATCGTTTGTCATCTGCACCTATAATCAACAGCTCTGCGTCCTGCAACTCATTATGCAAGGTTTTGAAAGCATAAATCAACCGTTCTATGCGCTTACGTGGATGTACGCGCCCCAAATAGCCGATGCGCAGACAGTCAAGTTGACAAACTGGACGCTCAATAATCCCATCTGTTTCAATCGGATTGGGCAAGACGGCAACCGGATTGCTAAAGCCCAGTGCGCGGTAATGTTTCATTTCGTCAATGCAGGTAGCTTGAATGCAGGCAGCCTGTTGTAAATCTTTGCGCTGGTAGAGTGCAAGCGATATTTTCTTTATCATCGCCGAGTGTGCCAATGCCTGTGGATAAAGCATACCGCGCAATGTTACTATATATGGCTTGCGTTGTTTGCGGGCAAATGCGGCTACGCTATGTCCCAAGTATTGCCATAGCCCCTGCACATGGTAGAGGTCGTAGGGCTGAAGATTTTTCAAGGTTTGCAGTAACCCCGGCATATATGCGAAACGGGCATTTGTAATAGGTGCCGTATAGTGGATGGTCACATCATTGCCCACCAATTTCCCTCTATCAGAAAGTGGTGGCATGATGACTTCTGTTTCCACGCAGTTTCCCAGCAATCCCTTGACAGTAAGGTATATGCTAAGTGCTGGTCCTCCCGACTTTACGTCGAGCGACCCTGAATGTAGAATGCGCATAAGGAGTAGTATTTTACAATTTACAGGAACTTAATATCTCAGTTGCGATACCTTGTCCCATACTGCGTCAGGCAGCAGATTGATAATGTGGAGATATAAAAAATAGATAAGAGCCCCTATAAACCCTTGATGCTTACGCTTGAAATAGAACGTAATGAATGGGTTAGAACCAAGTGGGGAATAAAGCCGCTTAAAACGTTTTATGATGTTTACGTCGCTCATACGGATGCGCATGTGTTTAGAGCGTAATGCCACATCGGTACAGCCTATGTAGCAACGTGAAGTATATACATGCATACCATGCTCTTTGGCTGTAAGCCCATAGTCCACATCGCCAAGGTCGTGGTGGAAGTGCTTGTCGAGAAAGCCTATATTCTCAAAGACATAGCGTGGCACTATCACAAAATTACCATTCAAGAAAGTCACTTCATTCAGTTTACCGTTGGCAGCAATCAGCCGTTTGGCGGCATCGCTTCCGCCATAGATGGCTTTGTGGCTTGTTTTTTCTTCTACTAAACCGGTAATGACAGCTTGGTCTTTCTCCAAGTGAGAGCATTCGAGCAACTCATCAAATGCGTTGGCATAGAGTTCCAAATCGTCGTTCAGCCAAAAATAGAAATCGTATTCTTTTTTCTCCCGTGCCGTCACCCATGCCAACCTCATGCCCCGGCTCCAAAACAAATTTCCATCGCCTTCTATGAGTGTCACTTGTGGAAATTCATTGGTTATCATTTGGGCAGTACCGTCGGTTGAACTGTCATCTACGCAGAATACGTCTATGTCTGCCCGGATTTCAAACAAGCGCTTGAGGCAAGTTCTTGTGGTTTCTTTCCTGTTGTGGCAGGTCAATAAGACTGCTATATTATTCATGAGTGATATATTTGATGACTTTGCAAGGATTCCCGGCTGCGATGCAATCAGCAGGAATAGATTTTGTGACTACGCTTCCGCTGCCTATAATTGTTCTATCGCCTATCTCCACTCCTTTCAATATGATGCTGCGAGTGCCTATCAATACATCGTTACCGATTGTGATGCCTGCTTTTTTTGCATTGGGGCGGTCGGTTGCCCCGTTGCGACGGCTTATGTAATCAAGGGAATGTGCATCAGAGTCGAGCAGAATGCAATCGGCACCTATCTTTGTGTTGTCGCCTATGGCTAAATGGTCGAATATCCACAAGCAGGATGAGCTAATGCCCACATTATCTCCTATGCTGATTCGTGCGTTAGCTTCCAATTCTATGGCTCCCTTGATATTCCGTGAAAGAGGATTGTAATTCCCACTCGAAAATGCGAAATTATTGCCGATGGTTGCATGGCTGTTTCTTCCCATCTTTAGTCGTATGGAATCGCAAACTCTCATGTCCTGTCCAAATTGAATCCCCACCCGTTTAAAGCGAAATCGATTGACGAGAATCCAAATTTTTCGTTTTATATTCATACCGCTGCTATATTGGGCTCAAACTTTATGTTTAAACTGCTTGAGTATTATAATTTGTCGTTGTTTCGCCTTTTATTTTCTGCCAATTTCTTTGCAGGTATGCCACCTATGATGGAGTTTTCGGGAATCATGTTCCCATAATCTTTGTTGCAAAGACTGTAAGAAGCCACTATGGTATCATTGGGTAATTTCGTTCCCTTGTTTACCAATACATTGTTACCTATCCAGCAATGCCGGCCTATTTTTATTGGATGTGAGCGTGGTAACACATCACCGCTATCAAGATTTATAATGCTGTGTGTATCGGTATCCATAAATTGGCAATTCCATGACGAAATAGTTTGTTCCCCAATGGAAATGTGTTGCTCGCATAAAACTATGTTCTTTGCACCTAATACTACACTATTGTCCAATTCCACAAAACCATTACGTTCTATTCGTAAAAGAGAGCCTGTGCCTATACTAATGCCTTTTCCCTTGATGAACAATGTTCCTGCTATGTCTAAAATCGTAGATGCGCCACTAAACATATCGCTTCCTTGTGCGCCGATGCGTACCATTCCACGTGAAATAGCGTTTCCATCGATGATGATTTTTCCCGACAATCGCTTGAATTTGATTTTATGGCAAAAATCAAAAGGCAAGTGGATAGCCTGTCTTAGGGGAAGCATCTTGAAATTGAAATATAAGATGGCAAACCAATTATGAGCGAAAATTTTCATTAGAAACTTGATGAAAATATCTTGAAATTATTCCGATAAGAATCAAACCTACGATAAGAGATCTAAAACTGTCTGATAAACTACTTGATGCTGTGCCGAATGCAAACAGGCATAGTAAAATGTATATCATAAGGTGCTTGATTTCAAATTTATGCATTATGCATAATGCAATGTATTCAATAAGGAAGAATATGACAAAATAGATAATATAAGAGCCGAACTCACCAAAATCAAAATACATTCCAGGTATCATAGATGGTACACATACTAATGCCACGTTGTCATTTCTGGCCCACTTCATTTTGACATGCTTGTATTCCGGCGATTCCGAACCAATGACAGGCGTGATATTCCTGCCTAATCCTAAATTGTAGTTTACAGGTTTAGCTTTCCATAGTTCATTAAGGTGGATATATATGGATGTGGTATAAAATAGTTCATTAGACCGGTCATTCATGGACTTTGTGTTAGCTTCTTCTCCTTTTTTCAATACTTGGAAAAAGACGGTAAGAAATAAAGGAATTAAGGCTAATAGTAATATTTTATGAAGTTCTGTTCGATTTTGAAAAAGTTTTTTTGCGTTAAGTAGCTTAATGGCAAAATATGCAAAGAGGAAAGGCATAAAAAAAGACAGGATGAAGAGCCTTCCACCAAAAGACATTTGAAAAGGTGCGAATAATACAAAACAAACGCTCAACTCTTTCAAATTGATTTTTGTCATGCTCATCTTTATCCCTAAAATACATATATAGAAGACCGCCGCTTGAAGTACATAAGATGAAACTCTAATAAGATTTAGATCAAATGAGGTAAAAGATGAACGTCCTGTGAGGTAAAGTAACCTTATATTTGCGTAATCAAAACCTACCAAATATAACACTGTTATAAGACGAAACATTCCAAGAGTGAACAGAAGGTATAGAATCCAACGAAACTTTGATAAAAAGAAGTCAATCTCTTCTAAGGAATCGTTTTCGGGGATAGCGAAAGAACATTGTCTTGTACATATTCTTGCCAAGAGAAAAGCGAAGAAACATACTAATAATATCTTAAATTGATATGCTCCAATTTCATCAAGAAATGAAGCGTATCGATAGTAATCTCCGCCTTCGATTACGCCATTGGCATACAGATAACATCCCAATGAAGTAACACCCCACATTAGCGAGAATAGAGTTGACGGAACTAGAATGGATTTACCCCTTAATCCCACCTTGCCGATGTTTAACAGTAGGAAAAGGAAACATATAATGAAATTATACAGAAAGATTTCTTTCATGTTTGGGAGCTTTTACCAGTAACAGCCATTTTCCACTTTTCCGGCATTAACAGGACGTTCAGACGCACTTGGGTTTATCCAGTATTCGTTGAACAAAGGGCGGTAGTTGATGTCAATGTCGATGCCTGGACGATAGTGCCATGTATCGTGGTATTGCTCTATCCATCGTTTGCCCAGTATGCCGAAAAGCAGTTGTGTGCCTCCGCCAAGGTGAACAGCTTTCTTGCCGAGGCGTTTCACGTGAGCGGCCAAAGGCAGTCCGTAGGCTCCGCAACCTAAGATGCATATATCAAATTCAACACTTGAAATCTGGCCTTCCATTGCTTTCAAGGCATCAAACCATGAAGCATAGTCGGCGCATGTTCCTCCAATTGACTGTACAGCTTTCAATGTGATAAGATTGAAGTCGGGAAGCACATCAGGATTTTCAAACAACAGACTGCGACGTTTATACTGTTCTTGTATGCTTTCAGTAAAAGGATGTACTACTAATACACTCTTCCCTCTCAATGCGCGTGTCCAAGGATGTTCAACAAAGAAAGGGTATAACATTTCCAATTGAACTTTGATTACATCCTCACGAAGCGGCATAAACTTTTCATAGTATTGGTGACATCCCAACAAATCAATCTCCGGAATATCTTGCAAATATCTTTCAGAGAATTTTTCAGCAGTTTCCCGTGTAAGGGGGAAAACACCAGTAGTGTACATCTTTTGAAAAATAGATTTGTCCCACCATGGAGTATGAGTTTTATCAATGATATAGTTCCAAACTTTTTTTAAATAAGGATGTGAAGAATCATTCACGCAAAGATAGTTGCCTACGCAATTGATTTCTACAGTTCCGAATCGTGAAATCATGCATGGGTTATCAGCGATCAGCAAAGAATAAATCTTATCATTGGATGACTGCCTGTCGCAATCGCAAACAGGAGGATAAAACTTCTTATGAGTCAGAGTCTGATATGTTTTTTTGGCTACTCTGATAGCTATATCTTTTAAATCCATAATCTTTTATGCTTTAATAGCCATTATCTCCGTCTTATGAAATTGAGCAATATATTGCGTTCATGTGCTGTCAAGCAAATTTTCCAATACAGGGGTATGCTAAGTATCATGGAGATAAGATAAAAAATAATTGGCTCTATTGATAATAACTTTTGAAGCAATAACAGAAAGTAGTTTAGGGTTCCTGCTATAATTATAATTTTCACTCCCACGCTAATGACACGAAAGAAGAATGTTTTGATTGACAAACCAATGTTGACTTTAGCGTAATATATATTGACAAGCCCTCCAAAGAATGAATAGAAAATTAACCAGTTGACCAAGACAATGTAGGGAGGAAAGTTATAGCATTCCAACATCACGATACTGAGGAGTATCGGTAAAATGTTGCAAATAGACCTTGTAACGTTATATTGTTTGATTTCGCCATGTGCTATAATCGTCTGGTAAAGTAACAAAAAAAGTTGTTCGATAAGTGAAGAACAGATTAATATGCGGCAAAATAGTATTGTCCAATCGGGTATGTTATGCAGCCAAATTTCTATAATTCTATCCATAAAAAACAATGTTGGAATGCAGAAGAAAGCAAACAATAAGAAAGAAAACTTACACCCAATATAAGTGATTTCAATTGTTTGTTCTCGATGATGCCCACCTTCCCTTTTTGCCAAGACAGGAGTTATGGCCTTTACCATATTCATTGATACGCCCATTAATACCCCAGAAAGTTGTGTAGCAATCCCTAATGCAGCATTAAGTGTCGTTCCAAAAAAATGGTTGACAACAATACTCATTCCATATAAAGAAATCACACCGGACGCAATATTAGCCATGTTCCAACCTGCAAACGAAAACATTTCTTTCAGCCTCTCTTTTTTTACATATTTTATAATATTAATATTTTGACTTTCGGTATAATGATGTTTACAATATTGTTGTGTAATTAGCCGTACAAGCCAAGATTCTACCGCCATCAGAATTCCATAAAGCATTAATTTGTCAGTACGAGTAAAAAATACTATACTTGCAATTGTCAGCTTAAAAAACACGTCTAAGATGCCCACTATGGAATAAAACTTCATATTTTCATGGGCATTAAGCAATGCATCATAAGGAACAATGGTAATAGAAAATACTGTACTAACAATCATACACAAATAGATGATTTTTGCCACTGTTTCCCTGTAGTCTGGTATATTAAGCACACCATTGAAGAATATAAATCCAGACAATGCTAAGATAAAACCTGTGATTAAGGCAACTCCATAGTGTGCGGCAAGAGCATTATTGAATATTTCTTTTACCTCATCAAAATTCCCCCCTCCTTTGGCATAACTAATAAATCGTTGTGTAGAACTACTCATAGACGCAGTTAGGAAGCCAAGGATGGATATAGCACCTCCCACTACATTATACAAGCCATAGTCTGATGCGCCTAATGCTTGTAGCAAAATTCTTGTAGTGAATATATTGACTAAAATGGACACGGCCATTCTAATATATAAATACAAGGTGTTTTTTATAACCCTTTTGGATGTAGACATGGATTTGCTTTATGTTTGTGTATTTCTTTTTACCTCGTTTGATAATATTTTGCATAAGTTTTTCGATACATTCTTATGTACCACAAGTTAATCAAATTATAGGTAGAAAAAAGACAGGTAGAAATTTGAATGCAAGTATTTATATTCAATCAATCTCTTCTGAAAATATCCCTTGTATAGACTTTGTCTTGCACATCGTCCAAGCTGGGGTCGTAGCGGTTGGCGATGATTGCTTGGCTGCGGTGCTTGAACTCGGCGAGGTCGTTGACAACTTCGCTGCCGAAGAAGGTGCTGCCGTTCTCTAACGTCGGCTCGTAGATGATGACTGTCGCGCCTTTTGCCTTGATGCGCTTCATCACGCCTTGGATGGACGACTGGCGGAAATTGTCGCTGTTCGACTTCATGGTCAGGCGGTAAACGCCGATGACGCACTTCTTTTCCTCCGAGGCCTCGTAGTCGCCCTTGTTGTAGTAGTCATAGTAGCCGGCCTTGCGCAGCACTTGGTCGGCGATGAAGTCCTTGCGGGTGCGGTTGCTTTCCACTATGGCGGTCATCATGTTTTGCGGCACATCCTGGTAATTGGCGAGCAATTGCTTCGTGTCCTTGGGCAGGCAGTAGCCGCCGTAGCCGAACGACGGGTTGTTGTAGTGCGTGCCGATGCGCGGGTCGAGGCCGACACCCTCGATGATGGCGCGGGAATCGAGGCCCTTCACCTCGGCGTAAGTGTCCAATTCGTTGAAGTAGCTCACGCGCAGGGCGAGGTAGGTGTTGGCGAAGAGTTTCACCGCCTCGGCCTCCTTCATGCCCATGAACAACGTGGGAATGTCCTCCTTGATTGCGCCCTCTTGCAGCAGTGCGGCAAATGTGCGGGCGGCTTGTTCCATCTCGGCGATGTCGGTGATTGCCCGTATGGCCTCGTTTTCCTCAGCGAAACGCCCGTCCATCAACTTCGGGTAGCCCACGATGATGCGGCTCGGGTAGAGGTTGTCATAGAGTGCCTTGCTCTCGCGCAGGAACTCCGGCGAGAAGAGCAGGTTGAACCGTTTCGCACCTTTCCGTGCGTATTTCAAGTAAAGGCTGCGGCAGTAGCCGACAGGGATTGTGCTCTTGATGACCATCACGGCATCGGGATTGACGCTCAGCACGAGGTCAATCACATCCTCGATATGGTGGGTGTCGAAATGGTTGAGTGCCGGGTCGTAGTTGGTGGGTGCCGCAATCACCACGAAGTCGGCATCCGAGTATGCCTTTGCCCCATCGAGCGTGGCGGTCAGGTTCAAAGGCTTTTCGGCCAGATATTTCTCGATATATTCGTCCTGGATGGGTGACTTGTGTTGGTTGATGAGGTCAACTTTCTCGGGGATTACGTCCACGGCCGTCACTTGGTGGTGCTGCGACAGCAGCGTGGCGATTGAAAGTCCCACGTAGCCTGTCCCGGCCACGGCTATCCTTATATTCTTATCCGTATCCATATCTCTTGCTATTATTTATTTTGCGTTATGATGTTTCTTATTTGCTTTCAACTATCTCATAATTCCCTATTGACAGGGATTTGCCTTTTGGGGTTGTCAGCTTAAGCTCTTCCTTCCCTTGTGTCGGTTCAGAAACACTGAATACTACTTCCTGGTTGTTCCAGTCATTGATGGAAATATAGTTACTGTTTCCACCAAAGGACAATGTGCCTTGTTCGTCCCCGAAGTTATTCCCCTTGTATTTGATGTCTTTAGTTAATGTGTTCCCTTTAACAAGCTCATCCTCCTCATATACACCCTCCAGGACTATATCGTCCGTGAGCAGGGAACGCAGGTAGGAGATGAACTTGCTGTAATCTGAGGATGTAATGATGGAATCCAAGTCGGAAGCGTAGGACTTGATGAATGCCGGGGTGACAAACATGTACACATCCTTGTGCATGGTGATGCTGGTGTGGTTGTTGGTGACGCTCACGCATGGTCCGGCTTTGAACACATCGGAATTCTTCTTCGTGTCGACATACACCACCATAGCGGAAATGACCGGCATGCCGAACAAGAACTCGCACACAAAGATGATGTTGCCCACCTTGCTTTCCGTGGATGTCGCATCCATCGACATCTTGAAGCCTTCCTGCCCCATAGAGGATATCATGGCTTGGGCGAATGACAAGACACCGCCTCCCGCCGGCAATCCCAGCAGGGCCGTGAGCAGTTCCTTGCTGAAATCCGCGCCTACCGAGGTGGACGAATAGTTTATGTCCTCCTGCGTGCAATGTATGAAACATCCGCTCCCGTCAATCACCTTTTCCAAGGCCTCATAGTCATACAGGGAATAGCATTCTTTCTTGCCGGGACGCTGGGTTGTTGTTATGGCCTTGGACATGGCGGCGTAGAACACCGAAACTTCGTTGAATACATCACGAACCTTGTCATCCAGATTGGATGAGTCCGCATCGGTAGAAGCTATCATGATATTTCCCGTCGCACTGAAGATATAGTGTTTCTTTCCTTCTGTGATGTTCGGGTCGTTCTCAGTCACCCCTGACAGGTTGGTGGTGAACTAGGGTTGGTCGTCTTCTTTCATATGATTGTGTATTGATGATGTAAATCGGACTGATGAGTGGTCTTTGTTTCTATTAGTCTGTACTTGGTCTTGTAGCTCAATTTATTGACCATTTATCTCTGTCGTCTTTGATGCAGACAGTGGCTAAAGGATGGAACCTTACTTCCCTGCTGACACCTTCGTTTGTAGCGCAGTTTTCAATGTTTCTAACCGATGGATGTCTGTTCCTGTGTATTCATACATCCCTGACTTCTGCAACCTATGGGTTTTCTGTTGCACTTCTTTCCCGTACATCCCCATGAGTGAAAACAGGTTGAACTGGAACTTCACGTCCATCGTTTTCAGTTGCAGGTATCCGTCTTTCCCCATGTACACATACCTTTCAGGATGCGCCAGTATCGGGAAATAACCTTTGGCCTTTATACGCAGGAGTATGTTCCGCAGCCCCATCGGCGGATTGAAGTAACTGGTTTCCACCAAGAGGTGGTTACAGTCCTTTCCAATAGGAAGCTGGCCATTTTCTCTAACCGTTCATCGAAGAGGCTGTCCAGCATGTTCTCGGCGGCGAGGTGCAGGATGACGTTCCCCTTGTAAGCATCCTGCAATTCCCGGAACCGTTCTCTCAGAAGGGCGCTGGGGTGGGGATGTCATCCATAGAGTATGCGGAGTGGGCCATACTTACTTCGCTTTCAATTCTTATATTTGGCGAGTATCTCTGGTGTTCCGTCCATTGTCCATAGTCAGTCACCGTCATCCACACCGGGATGGATATGGATATGCCAGTCGGTGAAGCTGTGAAAGTCTCCTGCTTTCTTAAATCTGTTTCTTACAGAATGGCCACATTGAGAATGATA
>CALUOV010000041.1 GCA_944322275.1 uncultured Bacteroides sp.
ACTCTTTATTCGTCAGACAAATATATTTCTTTATTGCAAAATAAGTGAGTCCTATGCCGAAAAAAAGGTGGAAATTCGCCAAATAGGCCCCATTTTTCAGCAGGCTTTTGGAATGGGACCATTTTTTGCAACCAAGTTGCACACATATCCTCTTACCTTTGCGACACAAAACAAATAGATGAAAGTATGAGTTGTCATTGTTGTTCCCATCACGAATCCGGCGCATCGGCCAATCTCTGCTCCCCACATTCCTTTTGGAGTGAATATGGAAGCATGTTAATGTCCGGCCTAATGCTAGCCTTGGGAGTAGGTTTCAATATTGCAGGCGTGTCTTTCTTCCAACTGCGGGAAGTTGCCTTTGTGTGGTTTCTGGCCGCTTATCTGCCCGTCGCTCTCCCAGTATTAAAAGAAGCATGGAAAGAAGTGAAGCACGGTGCATATTTCAATGAGTTTACCTTGATGTTCATTGCCACCATCGGTGCTTTTGCCATCGGTGAATATCCGGAAGGAGTGGCCGTGATGCTTTTTTACTCGATAGGTGAGCATTTTCAGGAAAAGGCTTTAACTAAAGCACGTGCCAATATCAGTGACCTGGTAGATATTCATCCGGAAACGGCAACTCTCGTCCATGAAGGCCGAACTATTCAAGTATCGCCCGAGACGGTACAACCGGGAGACATCATAGAAGTGAAAGCGGGTGAACGGGTGCCTTTGGACGGATATTTGTGTCATGATACAGCAGACTTCAATACAGCAGCCCTGACAGGAGAAAGTTTACCCCGCACCATTCTGCCCGATGACGAAGTCCTGGCCGGCATGATATCCGTCAACCGTACGGTGCGTATTCGGGTTAACAGGCCTCTCAAAGACAGTGCTTTATCACGCATTTTGAAGTTAGTGGAGGATGCTTCCGATCGCAAGGCGCCCACGGAGCTTTTCATCCGCAAGTTTGCCCGCATTTATACACCGACTGTCACAGGCATGGCCGTCCTCATCGTCTTGTTGCCCTACTTATGGTCTCTGGCCAGCGGGACATTCAGCTACGACTTCAGCGATTGGCTTTATCGCTCATTGGTCTTTTTGGTCGTATCGTGCCCCTGCGCCTTAGTGGTCAGCATCCCGTTGAGTTACTTTAGTGGCATTGGGGTGGCATCCCGTGCGGGGATTCTTTTTAAAGGAGGCAATTATCTGGATGCCATCACCTCCATCAATACGGTGGTCTTCGACAAGACGGGCACCTTAACGCAAGGTTCGTTCGAGGTGCAGGACTGCCGGACCGAAACAGATTTTACCCGGGAGGAAGTGATTGCTTGGGTTGCCTCCGCCGAGCAGAACAGTATCCACCCCATTGCTAAAGCCATTGTTGATTACGCCCTCCGGTCGGATATTTCCCTTTCTCCGGTGAGAGAAGTAAAAGAGGCCGCCGGATATGGCCTGACTTGCTCGGTGGATGCGCGAGACATTGTGGTGGGAAACGCCAAACTTTTGTCCCGTCAAAACATCGCTTATCCGCCAGAGTTGGACAATCTGGAAGGAACACTCGTGGCATGTGCAGTGAACGGACGTTACGCGGGGTGCATAGTCCTATCCGATGTGTTGAAAACCGATGCAGTCGAAGCTATCCGTGCCTTAAAAAAACTAAATATCGCACATATCGAAATGCTATCGGGTGACAAACAAAGTATTGTCACTAACTTTGCCCGCAAGCTAGGGATTACGAAAGCATATGGCGACCTGCTGCCTGAAGGGAAAGCAAGACACCTGGAGGATTTGCGCAAAAAGGCGAATCATCGGATAGCATTCGTAGGCGACGGTATCAATGACTCGCCCGTGCTAGCCTTGAGTGATGTGGGCATTGCCATGGGGGGATTGGGAAGCGACGCTGCTATCGAAACGGCCGATGTCGTGATTCAAACTGACCAGCCTTCGAAAGTGGCCACTGCTATCCGTATAGGACGAAGGACGCGAAACATTGTCTGGCAAAACATTGTGTTAGCATTGGGCGTAAAAATCGTAGTATTGACGTTGGGCACCTTAGGCATGGCCACTTTATGGGAGGCCGTCTTTGCCGATGTAGGAGTAGCCTTGCTGGCTATCTTAAATGCCCTGCGCCTACAGCAAACAAACAGATTAATTTAAGCTATAAGAAAGGTATATGGAAAACGAAGAACAATATCTGAAGCTATTGGCTCAACGAGAAATACAACCGACCGCCATCCGTCTGATGATACTGAAAGCCATGCAGGAGGCCGGGAGGTCAGTATCGTTGTCTGACTTGGAAGATATGCTCGACACGGTGGACAAATCTACCATCTTCCGGACATTGACCCTTTTCCTGTCCCATCATCTTATCCACAGCATCGATGACGGGACTGGCTCGTTCAAATATGCCGTATGCAGTTCCTCCTGTTCGTGCGAAGTAGGTGATTTGCACACCCATTTCCATTGCACGGAGTGCAACCGTACGTTTTGTTTTACGAACATTCCTACCCCGATTGTCAAACTGCCCGAAGGCTTCACGCTCAACAGCATCAACTACGTGCTGAAAGGTTTATGTCCCGAATGTGCGGGAAAGCGGCACCGAGCAGGGAATAATGAATCAAACCGGGTGAAAACGCTTGAGGCGTTGAATTAATAATATTTAGAATGCCTCTTTTTTCTTTATTCCTTAATTATTCCTAACTTTGCAAGCCTAATTGGGGAAAGCAAGAGATGGAAAAAGCAAAAGAGACGGAGCAAGATGTCCTGAAGCCTACCACGCAAGGGATGCAGTTGGCCATAAAAGTGTGGGTCAATGTGTGTCGTTTTGTGTTGGGAGGCGTTTTTGTTTTTTCCGGATTCGTCAAGGTCATCGACCCCTTCGGCTTTTTTTATAAGTTGCAGGATTACGTCACGGCTTTCGGCATGAGCGCGTGGCTTCCTACATTCCTGTTGTTTATGGCAGGAGTAGCGTTGTCAGTCATCGAATTTTATGTGGGCGTCTGCCTTGTCTTGGGCATCCACAAGCGGGTAAGCTCTACCATGGCACTTGTATTAATAGGATTCATGACACCGCTTACTTTCTACATCGCCCTTACCAATCCGGTTTCGGACTGCGGCTGTTTCGGTGATGCCTGGGTGCTGACTAATTGGGAGACTTTCGGAAAGAACATCGTTTTACTGGCAGCTGCATTGTCCGTATTCAAGTGGCGGGTGGATATCATCCGTTTCATTTCCCGAAAGATTGAGTGGATGTTCTCAATGTACACGATTCTTTTTATCTTTGCGCTTTCATTCTATTGCTTGCGCAATCTTCCTGTCATCGACTTCAGACCTTATAAAATAGGAGTGAACATCAAGGAAAGTATGGAAATTCCGGCTGACGCGAAACCAACCGTTTACGACACGCGCTTCATTTTAGAAAAAGAGGGAAAACGTCAGGAATTCACCTTGGAAAACTATCCGGACAGTACATGGACATTTGTGGAGACACGCAATGTAGTAAAAGAAAAGGGATATGAGCCACCCATTCACGACTTCGCCCTGTTGACACTAAGTACGGGTGAGGACATTACGGAAGAGGTGCTGACAAATGGAGGATATACATTTTTGCTGATAGCCCACCGGATTGAAGAGGCCGATGACAGCAACATCGATTTAATTAATGAAATCTATGATTACAGTGTGGAGCACGGGTATGGTTTTTATGCGTTGACCTCTTCACCGGAAGAAGAAGTCCTGCTATGGAGTGACCGTACAGGAGCCGAATATCCGTTTTGCCAGACGGACGACATTACATTGAAGACCATCATACGTTCCAACCCAGGATTGCTGCTCCTAAAAGGTGGAACCATCTTAAACAAATGGAGTGACAACAACTTGCCGGACGAATACGTACTGACAGATGCGCTTGAGAAAATTCCCTTGGGGCAACAAAAGATTGTAAACGTCTGGGTAACTGTCGGAAAAGTGCTGTTGTGGTTTTTGGTGCCTTTATGCCTGATTTTGCTGTTCGACCAATTGGTCATCAGACAAAGAGAAAGGAAAGTCAAAACTTAATATGTAAGAAACATGAATAACGATACTATTAATCTTTAAAACAGAAAACAAAATGAGAAAGAACATTGTCGCAGGTAACTGGAAAATGAACAAGACCCTCCAAGAGGGTATTGCGCTTGCAAAAGAACTGAATGAAATGTTAGCTAACGAAAAGCCTAATTGCGATGTCATCATCTGCACACCGTTTATTCATCTGGCTTCGGTTACACCGTTGGTAGATCCCGCTAAGATAGGCGTAGGCGCTGAAAACTGCGCAGACAAGGAATCGGGTGCTTACACTGGTGAAGTATCTGCCGCTATGGTAGCTTCCACGGGTGCCAAGTATGTCATCTTAGGACACTCAGAGCGTCGTGCTTACTATCACGAAACGGTTGAAATCCTGGAAGAGAAGGTGAAGCTGGCTTTGGCACATGGTCTGACTCCTATCTTCTGCATCGGTGAAGTATTGGAAGAGCGTGAAGCTAACAAACAAAACGAAGTAGTAGCCGCCCAGTTGGCATCGGTATTCTCGTTGTCAGCAGAAGATTTTTCAAAGATTATTTTGGCTTACGAACCTGTATGGGCTATTGGCACTGGTAAGACCGCTACTCCCGAGCAGGCACAAGAGATCCATGCTTTCATCCGCTCAACGGTAGCCGCCAAATATGGTCAGGAAATTGCCGACAACTGCTCCATCCTGTATGGTGGTAGCTGCAAACCTTCCAACGCTAAGGAACTCTTTGCCAAACCTGATGTAGATGGTGGCTTGATTGGAGGCGCTGCTTTAAGGGCTGCTGATTTCAAGGGTATCATTGACGCTTTTAATTAATAATCAGAAAATAAGAAGGCCGCACCGTTGCATAGCTTGCGGTGCGGCGCTTCTCTTCTTCAGTCTCTTACTTTTGCAAACAATCCGTTGTAATGAAACGCATGCTTTTAACCGCCTGCATGGCGATGACAGCCCTGACAGCTGCGGCACAAAACAATATCATCAAAAGTCTGGAACGTAATGTTCCCGGCCAAGGAAAAGTGACTATTCATCAAGACCCTCGCATCGAGGCACTGATAGGAAGAGAATATGTCCCCTCACAAACCGGTGAACAGGAATTCTTGAAATGTGCAGGTTACCGTGTACAAGTGTATGCCGGAAATAATACCCGACAAGCCAAGAATGAAGCTGACGCTGTGGCAACAGCTGTCAGGGAATTGTTTCCCGAACTGACTGTATATACGTTTTTCAATTCTCCGCGCTGGCTTTGCCGAGCAGGCGATTACCGCAGCATAGAAGAAGCTGATGCAATGATGCGCCGTTTGCGTGCTACGGGTGAGTTTAAGGAAGTTTCCATCGTCAGAGACCAAATCAATATTCCACTATAATATATAACCGGACAGAAAGACATGCTGGACAAAGAAATAATCACATCGCCTCATTTGGACGAACTGAAAGAGCATTATCTACGTATTCTCACTTTGCTGGGTGAAGACCCGATGCGCGAAGGTCTGCTCAAGACTCCTGAACGCGTGGCAAAAGCCATGCTGACACTGACCAAAGGATATAGCATGGACCCACATGAAGTGTTGCGATCCGCCAAGTTCAAGGAAGAATACAGCCAGATGGTGATTGTGAAAGACATTGACTTCTTTTCATTGTGCGAACACCACATGCTGCCTTTTTACGGTAAGGCACACGTGGCTTATATTCCCAACGGTTATATCACGGGGCTGAGCAAGATCGCCCGTGTAGTGGACATCTTTTCCCATCGCTTGCAGGTACAGGAACGTATGACCTTGCAGATCAAAGAGTGCATTCAAGAAACACTGAACCCATTGGGCGTAATGGTGGTTGTGGAAGCTAAGCACATGTGTATGCAGATGCGTGGAGTAGAGAAACAAAACGCCATAACTACTACCTCTGACTTTACCGGCGCTTTCAATCAGGCTAAAACTCGTGAAGAGTTTATGAATTTGATAAAGAGGCCTTAAGCCTCAAAGTTTCAACACTACCCGATCGCCAAGACGTTTGGCCATAAGGCTCTGTACTTGGCGAAGTTCATTGTAACGTTGCATCACAACGGTACATTGCTCGTTATCATTTGCGACAGCCGGATCTTGTAGTGCTTTAAGGATGTGCTTCAACTCTTCATCCACAATAGCAAATTTAAAGTTTGTCATCAGTATAGGCACTAATTCATATAGCTTTTCCTCGTCCGTCACAATTTTTTGTGCCTTGGAATGGTATTTGCTCAGTTGGTAGCGGTCGCTTATCAAATCTGCACTAAGCTGTCCGATAGCCGGATCTGGATGATTCAGGAAATAATGTTCGGACACAAAACCGGCCTGTTGAACTCGCTCTGCAGCTTCTGTGAGAATTTGTCTGTGCAACGGACTGTGAAAAGACAAGTCATCTTGCTGTAAATCAGCCACCACATATTCAATAACAGTCACAGGTCGTTCATTTCCCGATTCGTCAGTCACATTACACATCACCCGTTCCCCGTAACGTACAATCACCTGGATAATTTGTTGTTCATACTGATAGAATTCTTGACCTTCTTTGCCTTCCTGAGGAATGAAAGAGGCGTAAGCCGTATCAATCGGAGCACCCTCCACTTCCACTTCTTGCGGAGGAGGTAAAGTATCTTCCTTAGAAGCTGAAACCATGGAGATAGCAGAAGAACTATCAGATTGCATCTGCGCGGTACGCCGACGTTCGCGTTCACGTTGCTCAGCACGTTGTTCGGCTTCTTTTTCACGTCGTTTGGCTACTTCGGACACCAGCAAACGATCCTCCACATGCAGCAACTGGGCACATTCTTTGACATAAACATCACGTACGATGGCTTCCGGAATGACCGATATACTTTGCACGATGTTGCTGATAAGTTCTGCCCGTTTGATAGGATCTCGCCCCGCGTCTTCCAGCAGCAGATTGGTCTTAAAACGTATAAAGTCTGTTTCATGTTCATCCAGGAAAGCACGCATTTCCTTACTGTCGTGCTTTCGGGCAAAGGAGTCTGGGTCATCCCCATCCGGTAACAGGCAGACTTTTACATTCATGCCCTCTTCTAACAACATATCAATTCCGCGCAAAGAGGCTTTAATACCTGCTGCATCACCATCATAAAGCACGGTCATGTTTGCCGTAAAACGATGTATCAGTTTAATCTGTTGCGTAGTAAGTGCTGTTCCCGAAGAAGCGACTACATTCTCAATACCACTTTGGTACATAGAAATAACGTCCGTATAACCTTCTACCATGTAACAGCGATCTTGCTTCACAATGGCTTGCTTGGCCTGATAGATGCCATAGAGTTCGTTGCTTTTGTGATAAATCTCAGATTCCGGTGAATTAATGTACTTCACCTTGACACCTTTTGTGGCGGCAGCTAAGACACGCCCTCCAAAAGCCACAACCTTACCACTTAATGTATGCACTGGAAATATGACACGCCCCCAAAAGCGGTCACGCAGGCGGTGATCTTCTGTCTCGTAACAAAGTCCTGTTTTGACAAGAAAGTCCTTTTGGTATCCTTTGGCTAACGCCTCCTGAACAAAAGCATCGTGGCTTTCTGTACAATAACCCAACTGAAATTTTTCAATAACATCATCGCGGAACCCCCTGCTACGAAAATAAGCCATACCGATATTTCGCCCTTCCTCCGTTTCCCGCAGAGTACGTCGGAAATAGTCGTTAGCGAACTGATTAACCACAAACAAACTTTCCCGTTCCGTATGAACCGCCTTTTCTTCTTCTGAGAGTTCGCGTTCTTTGATTTCTATACCATATTTTCTAGCCAAATAGCGCAAAGCGTCCGGATAGCTAAGCTGCTCGTGAAGCATGATGAAATGTACCGGATTGCCCCCTTTACCGCAGGCGAAGCATTTACAAAGATTCTTTGCGGGTGAGACATAGAAAGAAGGCGTCTTGTCATCATGAAAAGGGCAAAGTCCTACATAGTTCACTCCGCGTTTACGCAGGGTGACAAAATCGGATACGACATCATATATTTGTGCCGCATCCATAATACGGTCTATGGTTGCATGATCTATCATCGTCATATACGGCAAGCAAAGTTAGCGATGTTTTTCCAAACCGACAACAGAGGAGCTCTCTTTCGCAAGATAAAAAGCAAAGCTTCGCATAAAGAAACACAATACTTCTCTTTTTCACCCCGTTCTCATTTCGTTATATTACCCCTATCATCTTCCGAAAAAGGTAGGAATAAAACAGGAAACAAACATATACGACTTCGGTTACCTCTATAAAAGAAGCACCGCCCGATCTCCTATTGAAAACAGACGATGCTTCTTATACTATATAATTATACGGAGAAGAGACTTATTGAGGGAAAGTTGTATAAGTTACTTCCAACGTAAGTTTTTGTCCGCCTTGCTCCGGATCACCTCCCTGCAATTTAGCATAACCTGGCTCCAAATCGTGCTGAACTGCGGTAGTGACTGTGGTACTGGAGCTTGTCTGTTGAGTGGTTATAGTCACCGGAATCAACAGGACTTTATTCCAATCCGGATTATCCTTATTCCACTGCTCACTCCATAATTCTTCATCCCACGAAGCACCGGCTTCTTTCTCCGCCTGTGCCCGTGCCGCCTTTTTCTCATTAATACAAGTTGTTACCAGACGGGCGATGTTCGGAAAATAATACTGGTTAACTCCACTACTGTTGTGCGTAGCGACAAACGAAGTGAGATTATCATTGATCTGGTTTTCCTCAAAGAACGATTTCACATCCTGCTTACGTATCAGCAACACATTGGACGGCGCATCCATGTTGAAAGCCTGACTATTCCGATCTTCATAATTGGTAAACGTAAGTTTTACGGCATTCAATGTGTCATTGGAAAGTTGCTGATAGATAGAATCATAAGGCAAAGTAGCCTCTGTGAAGATTCCTGCGGGAGACTTAATATAGGTCCAATTCTTTTCATTTGCCTTTGCAATCAGTCTCTCTGAATTGGCAAATTGGTTAGCCTGAATAACTTCTTTGGTAGAAGCGAACAAAGACTGACGTGCTATATAAATAGAATCATCGCCTATATTGCCATTTTCATCATTCACTTTTTTCTTTAAGGCTACTCCCAGACTGTCTACGTAATGGAAACGATACTGAAACTCCAAATCCACACGTTCCACATACAGGATAGTTCCATCACCGAAATCGTTTTTCACATAGACTCCTTTGAATACGTTATCGATAAAATGGTCGGCATCATCGAAATAATTGTTCTCTCCCCGCTCATATGCCCGATTCAATTCCATGATATTCTCACCGATTTCAGTATCAAGGTCAAAAACCAAAGCAGGAGAATAAGTCCGGTTTCCATTGGAATCGGTCGCATTTCTTATCGAGTCAGGAACGGAAGGGTCATATGCCGTATAGGCTTTACGCCCCAATAGCCGCCCTTTGTATTTCTCGGCATCAATGTCGGTGTAACGGTATCGCATATTTTCGTCATGGCGTTCCTGGACCCATTGATCGTTCAGTTCGTAAATACTCATCCGACATGCATTCAAGGAATCTCCAAACCAATCATTGTAATAGACAATGAGCCGCACTCCAGCCACCTTGTCATCGACAAGTGTACCTCTTCCCTTCAAGGTGTCACCGTCATAGTACTCTTCGTACACATCGGGCAAAATATCTGAGAATTTGAAATCTTCCGTGCAATTCAGTTCTGTCAGAAAGCTTGACGTATAGTCACCAAATTCCGGATCTGTAAACTTACCGACATATCCGATAGCCGTCTTGGCATATACGGCATCCGCCGCAACAGATTGAGTTGTTACTTCAAAAGTCATTGTATGAGCCGCTATCGCGTCAGAGTCTGGTAACATACCCATACCTAACGTATTAGTGGTGTCATCGCAAGCAAAGAAAGTCAGGGATGCACAAAGCAGTAGTCCCAAATTTTTTACTTTCATAGTTCTAATTTAGTTTATTCTTGTTGTTCTCCCGCCACCAGATCGTAAAAACTATTGCAAGCTTCAGCAAAAGCATCTGGTTCCTGATATTCGAGCACCGGTTTTCCTATGCTTTTGGCATACTCCAATATTTCCGGATTGACATGCAAACTTTGCTGAACCACTCCGTCCGAATACTCCACAGCCAGCTTACACAAGGTAGCATAGTCTATAGGAGCCTTCAAAACCGCAAGGTCTTTCTTGTTGACGCCTTTCAGCAAAAGTTTATTCGGATAATCGGGATGAAACGGTTGTTTGAAATCTTCTTCATAAAGTGAGAACACGATCTTGGCGTCCCTAAAAGAAGGTTCGTCTTTATACGCCTTCTTTATATAAAGAGGAGCCAACGCACTAATCCATCCGTGGCAATGAATAATGTCCGGGCACCATCTTAGTTTTTTCACCGTCTCCAACACGCCACGTGCATAGAAGATAGTGCGGGCATCGTTGTCTTCATACTCTACTCCATTTTCATCTGTAGCCTGCAAGCGGTTTTGAAAATAGTCATCATTGTCGATGAAATACACCTGCATGCGGGCCGACTGGATAGAGGCAACTTTGATTATAAGCGGATGGTCGGTGTCATCGATAATCAAGTTCATACCCGAAAGGCGTATAACTTCATGCAGCTGGTTACGGCGTTCGTTGATGTTGCCCCACTTAGGCATAAACGTTCTGATTTCTCTACCCAATTCTTGAATAGCTTGCGGCAGATGCCGGCCGGTGAGCGACATTTCTGTTTCCGGTACGTAAGGAGTAATCTCTTGTGTAATGAATAAAACCTTGTTAGCCTTTGTCATAATCAATGTTCTCAATTATTTTGCAAAGGTATAAAAAAACGATGATTACGGCAAATAGGGCAGGCTATAAAACCTTATGATTTGTTAAGTAGCTGTTTCTCAATAGGACTTTCAAGTCATTTTAAGCTTAAAAAATAAGGGAAAGGCACAAAAATGCAGATATTTTTTCGTTATGTGGTAAATAATAGCTTATTTTGCACCCGTTTTTAAACAACCCTGATTAATCAAACATCAAAAGGTAATGAATATAGTACATACTATCAAGGACTTGCAGGCCGGATTAAAGGCCTTGCGTGCCCAGGGTAAAACGGTAGGACTGGTGCCTACGATGGGAGCCTTGCATGCCGGTCATGCCTCATTGGTAAAACGCTGTGTTGCGGAAAATGACGTAGCAGTCGTCAGCGTTTTTGTCAATCCGACTCAGTTTAACGACAAGAATGATTTGGCTAAATATCCGCGTACGCTAGAGGCCGATTGCCGGTTGCTCGAAACGTGTGGCGTGACTTTCGCCTTTGCTCCGTCTGTAGAGGAGATGTATCCGGAGCCGGATACGCGTCACTTCAATTATGCTCCACTTGACACAGTGATGGAAGGCGCTTTCCGTCCAGGACACTTTAACGGAGTATGCCAAGTCGTAAGCAAGCTCTTTGACATCGTGAAGCCTGATCGTGCTTATTTTGGCGAAAAAGACTTTCAGCAGTTGGCCATTATCCGTGAGATGGTTCGCCAAATGCGTTTCCCGCTTGAAATTGTCGGCTGCCCTATTGTACGTGAAGAAGACGGCCTGGCTTTGAGCAGCCGTAACACACGCCTTTCGGCCGAGGAGCGTCAACAAGCGTTGCGTATTTCCAAGACATTGTTTGAAAGCCGCGACTATGCCAAGACGCATACAGTAACCGAAACTCAACAATTTGTAGAAGATGCAATAGCCGCCGCTCCGGGTCTACGTTTGGAGTATTTCGAATTGGTAGACGGTAATACATTGCAGAAGATTGCCAACTGGGAAGACACAGACTATGCCGTAGGTTGCATTACAGTATTCTGCGGAGAAGTTCGTCTGATAGACAACATCAAATATAAAGGTTGATATTAAACACAATAAGATTTAAGAAATCTATGATGATTGAAGTTTTAAAATCTAAGATTCATTGCGCCCGGGTAACAGAAGCCAATTTGAACTATATGGGAAGCATCACGATTGATGAAGACCTGATGGATGCCGCCAATATGATCGCCGGTGAAAAAGTGTACATTGCCGACAATAACAATGGTGAGCGTTTTGAAACCTACATCATAAAAGGTGAACGTGGCTCCGGCAAGATTTGTTTAAATGGTGCCGCCGCCCGTCGTGTGCAGCCGGACGACATTATCATCATCATGTCCTACGCATGGATGGATTTTGAGAATGCCAAATCTTTTAAACCGACTGTGGTATTCCCCGATCCGGTAACTAACAAAATAGTGAAGTAAAGTAGTATTTTATCTTCAAAAGATTTCACCGTAATTAAAAAAAGGAAGAGCCAAACTCTTCCTTTTTTATTATCCCAAGGTCAAGTCCGGCTCGTTATAGATTACTGGAATTGGAGTTATTCTATGGATAATAACGCTTGTATCGTACTTCGGACTTGCGCTTCTGTAGTTTGTGGATGTGAATATTCTTCGATCTTCACCATACCTCCCATCGAGATCTGCTCATTGCGATAGTGCATTCCACTCACTATGGACTCTCTGGCAGAAAAGTGAAACTCACGTATGCCAGTCTCCTTGGCGATGTGGGCTATATTGGTTTTATTAACACCACATCCTGCCATCAAAACTATACGATCTTCTGCTGCCTGCTGCAGCTCTTTTAACAAAGGTACGCCCACTTCGGCCGTATTTTGCTGACCGGAAGTCAGGATCCGGGCACACCCTAAAGTAATGATATCCTCCAACGCCTTCAGCGGATAGCGGCACATATCAAAAGCGCGATGGAACGTAACCGACATGCCTTGTGAAGCCTTCATCAACTGTTTCATCAAAGACATATCAACCTCTCCATCCGAAGTAAGGCAACCAAACACAACTCCATCGACTCCTAATTGGCGTACCATCTCAATATCTTTCAGCATGATGCGCTGTTCCAATTTGGTATAGAGGAAATCTCCTCCACGCGGACGAATAATCACATGAAGACGAGTACGCTTCAGCAACTCACGTGCTAAGACAATGTCTCCGTAAGAAGGGGTAGTTCCACCTTCCGGAATACCGGCACATAACTCCACACGGTCAGCGCCTCCTGCTTGTGCAGCCAAGCAACTTGCCACAGAATTTGCGCACACTTCAAATTGGTACAACGGCTTCATGCCTTTCGTCTCCCCATTTATTTAGCGTAACTTACCGCACGCGTTTCGCGGATAACAGTAATCTTCACTTGTCCCGGATAAGTCATTTCATCCTGAATCTTCTTGGCGATTTCACCGGACAAGTTTTCCGTCTGCTTATCATCTATCTTATCAGCTCCTACAATAACACGTAATTCACGCCCGGCCTGAATAGCGTATGTCTTGGTCACACCCGGATAAGACATCGCCAATTGCTCCAAGTCATTCAGACGCTTGATGTAAGCTTCCACAATTTCGCGGCGTGCACCCGGACGGGCGCCCGATATCGCATCACAAACCTGCACAATGGGAGCTAGCAGGCTAGTCATCTCTATTTCATCATGGTGAGCGCCGATAGCGTTACAGATGTCTGGTTTCTCCTTAAACTTCTCAGCCAATTTCATGCCATAAAGCGCATGTGGCAATTCCGGCTCCTCATCAGGCACCTTTCCGATGTCATGCAACAAGCCTGCCCGTTTGGCCTTCTTCGGGTTCAGCCCCAATTCCGATGCCATGACAGCACAAAGATTGGCCGTCTCACGGGCATGCTGCAAGAGGTTTTGTCCATAGGAAGAACGATATTTCATTTTACCAATGATACGTATCAATTCAGGATGCAAGCCGTGAATACCCAGGTCAATGGTGGTACGTTTGCCTGTCTCAATGATTTCTTCTTCTATCTGCTTACGCACTTTGGCCACTACTTCTTCAATACGAGCCGGATGGATACGTCCGTCAGTAACCAATTGGTGCAAAGCCAGACGGGCTATCTCACGACGTACGGGATCGAAGGCAGAAAGGACAATGGCCTCCGGTGTATCATCCACGATAATTTCAACACCAGTAGCGGCCTCCAAGGCACGGATATTGCGGCCTTCGCGACCGATGATGCGTCCTTTTATCTCGTCCGAATCAATATGGAATACTGTTACGGAGTTTTCAATGGCCGTTTCAGTAGCTACACGCTGGATGGTCTGTATAACGATGCGTTTGGCTTCCTTGTTAGCAGTCATTTTGGCATCATCCATGATGTCGTTGATGTATGACTGGGCTTGGGTCTTAGCTTCTTCCTTCAACGATTCCACCATACGTTCCTTAGCTTCTTCGGCCGAAAGCCCCGAAATGGCCTCCAACTTCTCAATTTCCTGACGCTGCAAGAGGTCCAGCTCCTCTTTCTTCTTATCTACAATAGCCAACTGAGTTTCCAGATTCTCCCTTACAGCTTCTGCTTCCATCTTTTTACGCTGGATTTCCTCCTGACGCTGGTTCAATACTAGTTCGCGCTGCTTCAATCTGTTTTCAGCTTGCTGAATCTTCTGATTACGCGCAGCGACCTCTTTCTCTAAATCTGCTTTCTTGTTTAGAAACTTTTCCTTTACTTCCAACAACTTGTTTTTCTTAATCACTTCAGCCTCAGCCTCGGCTTCTTTCAAAATGCCTTCGCACTTTGCCTTCAAGCCGTACTTGAAAAACACGTACGATACCACTCCTCCCACCAGCAAGCAGGCAATGGATACAATTATTGTAACTACTGTCATCTTTTAAATATTTTATATATATAAACAAAAAAGCACTGACGAAAAGCTCTTACCCTTTCGGGCAAAAAGACTTCGTACAGTGCGTAAACTCTATTTTCTCTCATCAAGAACTACCGGGAGAGGTTTCCTTTCATTGGTAAGAAGTTTCACTCTTGCCCTCTGAAATAATTTTCCAATACCTCCGTCAGTTCTTTTATCTTATCGGTATAAGGAGTTGCGTCATTGCGCGCTTCCTGCCGCAAAGCTTCCAACGCAAACTGGAAAGCCGCCATGCCAAGTATCACTTCATTTGGCAAATCCTTATAAAACTTCCGATACGAATTCACTCTTATATCTACCCGTTTGGCAGCCTCCCTCACCATTTCTTCCTGGTCCCGGCCAATGGTAAGGGGATAAGAAACTCCTGCCATTATCAGGTTAATATTTATCTTATCGTCCATACATCCCCTTTCTATCTTTTATTCATTCAACAAAGCGATGCATTTATCGACTTCACGCACTAATTTTGACAATCGCAGTTTCGTCTCTTTCACGTCACTGCCGTTAAGGCTGATTGTCGTAGCTGTTTTTAGGTCAGTGTATTGTTTTTCCAACTCGCGATAAGCATTTTGCGTCCTCTGATGTTCTTGTTCTTCATGCGCCAAAGCTTGCTTCAAATCAGCGTTTTCGCGCTTTAATTCATCGTGCAGATAGATTAAATGTCGCAACCTGGCTTCAAAGGTACTCAATAGCTCTTTTTCTTCGTCTGTCATTACTACACCAAAATTGTACACAAAAATACAATTTACGTGGAAAATACAAAAGTTTTTCGATAAAAAATATTGTTTTCCCTGCATAATTTCATATTTTCCCCCTTTTTTCATGGCGACATACCGATGCAGGAAGGCTGTTTCACTCAAGGGAAGCGACCCTTTCATTTCGATAAAACAATCTTATAAAAGGACGGAATAACGATATTATTATATATAATATGGTATAAGCACCTATGCTCCATGTTTAATGCACCTTTGTGCCTAACGACAGATGCAACCACCCCCAAAGCCCTAACAAGATGACGAGCAACGTCTGTATGCCGTGCACAATGAGGGCAAAAAGAGCGGCATCGTTATTGCCAACTCCGTACAACATCATCATAGTGATGATGGCAAAGTGCCACGGGCCGGCCCCATTGGGCGTTGGAACGACAACGGCAAACGTTCCGGCTACAAACATCACCAGACCCGCCTGAAAGCCCAATCCTTCCGTAAAAGGAAAGCTGAAGAACGTGAGGTAGAAATGCAGAAAATAGCACACCCACAGCAGCACAGTATAGAGTATATAAAGAGGGATGTTGCGCACATGCCGAAGCGACAGAATGCCTTGCCACATATCGAGCGCCACACCTTTGACACGTTCGAAAAATGAAAGCATGCGCGCCAGATAAACCAACAGGACTATAACCCCTACCAGACAAAACAAAGCCACGTAAAACCACGGCGAGCCGAGCAGATGAACGAAAGACGGTATTTTGGTGCCCGTTTGGCGAAAGAAAGTGAGAAACACCGGGAATTCAAGCCACAAGGTCACACCCGCAATGAGCAGGATACTCAAAGTATCCACCAGACGTTCGGTCACCACCGTACCCAGTGATTTAGAGAAAGACACTTGGCCATAACGCGACAAGAGGCCGCAACGCGACACCTCCCCGATACGGGGAATCACCAGGCTGGCGGCGTATGACACATAGACGGCATCCACACAACGCCCCCCCCGAGGGCTCACGCCTAAAGGCTCCAGCATCTGACACCACCGATAGCCTCGCACGACATGACTCAATATACCAAACAAAAGTGAAAGCGCCATCCAATCCCAACGAAGGCCATGCGTCAGCATAACGCCTGCACGGGCAAAATCGAAATCGAGGTAGACCCAATACAAGATAAAGCCCCCTAAAAGAAGGGGCAAAACAATTTTTGCGGTCTTCGTCAACACTTTCTTCATGCGCTAACCATTAATTCTTCATACTACATACCCTATTCTTCACCAAAAAGAACTACCTTTGTGGGGTGCAAAAATACTAATTAACTTGATACATGAGATTGGTAAAGCCTAAAAAGTTTCTCGGCCAGCACTTTCTAAAGGATTTGAGCGTGGCACAAGATATAGCCGACACAATAGACGTTTGTCCCGAACTGCCTATATTGGAAGTAGGTCCAGGCATGGGAGTGCTCACTCAGTTCCTGCTTCCCAAAGGACGCAAACTGAAGGTGGTGGAAGTAGACTACGAATCCGTAGCCTATCTGCGCGAAGCTTATCCCAGACTGGAGGACGACATCATTGAGGACGATTTCCTAAAAATGAACCTCACGCGCCTTTTCAACGGGCAGCCATTTGTGCTGACGGGCAATTATCCGTACAACATTTCCAGCCAGATATTCTTTAAGATGTTGGAGAACAAGGAACTTATCCCATGCTGTACAGGTATGATACAAAAAGAAGTGGCTGAACGCATCGCCGCAGAGCCGGGAAACAAGACGTATGGTATCCTGAGCGTACTGATTCAAGCCTGGTATAAGGTAGAATACCTGTTTACCGTACATGAACATGTATTCAATCCACCTCCGAAGGTGAAAAGTGCCGTCATCCGCATGATACGCAACGATACGCACGAGTTGGGATGTGACGAAAAGCTGTTCAAACAAGTGGTGAAGACAACATTCAACCAACGCCGGAAAACGTTACGCAATTCCATCAAGCCCTTGTTAGGAAAAGAGAGTACGTTGACACAAGACCCGCTTTTCGACCGGCGTCCCGAACAACTTTCGGTTCAAGAATTTGTGAAACTGACTAATTTAGTAATGAGCCAATGTCCGGACACTCCTAAGGAGAAATAACCCGGCATCGGAATATTAACACATCAGCACATTGGACAGACATGGAAATCGATGAACAATATATAGATAAAGTCAAAGAGCTTATTGCGCAAAAGGATGCCGAGAAAGTGGTAGAGTGTCTGAGGAATCTTCACCCTGCGGACATAGCTGAATTGTGCAATGAACTGGACATAGACGGTGCGCGCTTTGTCTACCGCCTTTTGGATAACGAAACCGCCGCTGACGTATTGGTGGAAATGGACGAAGATTTCCGTAAAGAGTTACTTGACGCTTTGCCTTCGGAAACCATCGCCAAGCGTTTCGTTGACTACATGGATACGGATGATGCCGTAGACCTGATGCGCGACTTGGACGAAGACAAACAGGAAGAGGTATTGTCGCATATCGAAGACATCGAGCAGGCGGGCGACATCGTAGACCTGTTGAAATACGATGAGGATACAGCCGGCGGACTCATGGGCACAGAGATGGTGACCGTGAACGAGAATTGGAGTATGCCCGAATGCTTGAAAGAGATGCGTCTGCAGGCCGAGCAACTGGACGAAATCTATTACGTCTATGTCATTGACGATGATGAACGTCTGCAAGGCGTGTTTCCCTTAAAGAAGATGATTACATCACCTTCTGTGTCGAAGGTAAAACACGTGATGAAGAAAGACCCGATAGTGGTGCATGTAGATACACCGATAGATGAAGTAGTACAGACCATTGAGAAGTACGACTTGGTGGCCTTGCCTGTAGTGGACAGCATCGGCCGACTAGTAGGACAGATTACAGTAGACGATGTCATGGACGAGGTACGTGAGCAGTCGGAACGCGATTACCAGTTAGCATCCGGTCTCTCTCAGGACGTAGAGACCAACGACAACGTAGTGCGTCAGACCACGGCACGCCTTCCCTGGCTGCTTATCGGCATGTTGGGTGGCATAGGTAACTCCATGATTTTAGGAAATTTCGACACCACCTTTGCAGCTCATCCCGAGATGGCACTCTACATCCCGTTGATTGGCGGAACAGGCGGAAACGTAGGAACCCAGTCCTCCGCCATCGTGGTGCAGGGCCTTGCCAACAGTTCCCTTGATGCAAAAAATACTTTTAAGCAAGTGCTCAAGGAAGCGGTAGTAGCCAGCATCAATGCTACAATTATTTCTTTATTGGTATATATATACAACTTTGTTCGTTTTGGAGGAGCCGCAACTGTCACCTACTCCGTGTCCATCAGTTTGTTCGCAGTGGTTATGTTCGCTTCTATCTTTGGTACTTTGGTGCCCATGACATTGGAAAAGCTGAAGATAGACCCCGCCATCGCTACCGGCCCATTTATCTCTATCACGAATGACATCATCGGCATGTTACTTTACATGGGTATCACAGTACTGTTGGCATAGTTTTAGGAAGAAAAAAGATGTAAATCTAAAAATATTTAAGAAAAAAGTATGAAGTAATTGTTTTATTTCATTAATTTGTATTCAATTAGTGATGTAACCCCAAACGGGAAGAAATTACCCGTTTATAAAAAGAATTGCAATGACGGACACTCATGACACTAATCTCCACGAAAAGTCGGTGGAATTAGAAGAAGAAAAAAAAACGGCGGAAGTTTCGGAGCCTATGCAAGAGGAAACTCCTGCTGAAGAAACAGTTGTGGAAAACAAACCAGCGGAAACGCCACAACGCCTCACCAAAGAAGAAGTAATAAACAGGCTGAAAGAAATTTCCGGCCATGTAGAGGATGTGGCGCGGACCGAAATTGAAAGCCTAAAGCAGATATTCTACAAGCTGCACAATGCCGAACAAGAAGCCGCCAGACGGAAATTCGTAGAAGAAGGCGGCACTGCTGAAGACTTTACGCCACAGCCGGATCCCCAGGAAGAGGAAATGAAACGCATCATGTCCGTCATTAGGGAGAAGCGAAACGAGCAAGCGGCCGAACTGGAAAAGCAAAAGGAAATGAATCTGCAAGTCAAACTTTCCATCATTGAGGAATTAAAAGACTTGTTGGAATCTCCAGAGGACGCCAATAAAAACTACACGGAATTCAAACGCCTGCAACAACAATGGAATGAGGTGAAGCTTGTTCCGCAAGCTAGCATAAACGAGTTGTGGAAAAACTACCAGCTCTACGTGGAGAAATTCTATGACCTGCTGAAACTGAACAACGAATTCCGCGAATACGACTTCAAGAAGAACCTTGAAATAAAAATCCACTTGTGTGAAGCCGCCGAAAAACTTGCCGATGAGCCAGATGCTGTATCAGCTTTCTATCAGTTGCAAAAGCTTCACCAAGACTTCAGGGAAACTGGTCCTGTAGCCAAAGAACTGCGTGACGAAATATGGGCACGCTTCAAAGCGGCTTCCACGGTAGTGAACCGACGTTACCAGCAGCATTTTGATACCTTAAAAGAA
>CALUOV010000042.1 GCA_944322275.1 uncultured Bacteroides sp.
AATGAAAAAGTATGGTTGTGGAACTGGAGCCTGAAAGATTGTCGAGAGATGGAAATCAGTTTGGGTCTGGACCTGAAGGGTGGTATGAACGTCATCCTGGAGGTTTCGGTGCCGGATGTTATCAAGGCGTTGGCCGATAACAAGACTGATGAAGCCTTTAATCAGGCATTGGCAAACGCCGCTCAAGAGGCTAAAACAAGCCAGAGCGATATCATTACCTTATTTGTCAGAGAGTATCATCGTCTGGCTCCGGGTGCGCCGTTGGCCCAATTGTTTGCTACTCAGCAACTGAAAGACAAAGTAAGTCAGAAATCGACCGATGCGCAAGTAGAGTCTGTGTTGCGTTCGGAAGTCAAAGCCGCCGTTGAGAATTCCTATAATGTATTGCGTACCCGTATCGACCGCTTTGGCGTGGTTCAGCCCAATATTCAAAGCCTGGAGGATAAAATGGGACGCATCATGGTGGAACTGCCGGGTATCAAAGAGCCGGAACGTGTAAGAAAATTACTACAAGGTTCTGCCAATCTGGAATTCTGGGAAACTTACAGTTCTCGTGAAATCGCGCCTTATATGCAGACGGCAGACAATAAGTTGCGTAGTCTTTTGGCCTTGAATGCCGATACCACAAAGGTAGAGGAGACCGCGGTCGAGGAGCCGAAGCCTGTTACAAGTACGGCCGATAGTTTGGCGGCAGCTTTGAAGGGTGGGGCAACATCACAGAATGCGGATTTGGCCCAATACAAGAAAGACCATCCGTTGTTTGCTTTGATGCAAGTCAATCCGAACGGAGGCCCGGTTGTAGCTTATGTCAACTACAAAGATACGGCTGAGGTGAATAAATACCTGGCCATGCCGGAAGTAAAGGCCGTGTTCCCGAGAGACCTGCGCCTGAAGTGGGGCGTGTCCGCCGCATCGTTCGATCCGAAAGCCCAGACTTTTGAATTGTATGCGATTCGCTCTACTGAGCGCGACGACCGTGCTCCCTTGGAAGGAGATGTGATTGTCAACGCTACGAACGAGTTCGATCAGTTCAACCGTCCCGCTGTAGGTATGACAATGAATACCGATGGTTCACGCCGTTGGGCACAGCTGACCAAACAGAACATTGGCAACAGCATTGCCATCGTGCTGGACGGCTATGTATATTCTGCTCCAAATGTTCAGAACGAAATTACCGGAGGCCGTTCCCAAATCACCGGAAACTTCACTCCCGAAGAAGCCAAGGACTTGGCCAATGTGCTGAACTCCGGTAAGATGCCTGCTCCCGCGCACATCGTGCAGGAAGACATCGTAGGTCCTTCGTTGGGTCAGGAATCCATTGAGGCCGGTATCATATCTTGTATCGTTGCCTTCATCCTGTTGATGGTGTATGTTTGCTCCATGTACGGTTTCACGGCCGGTATGGTTGCCAACGGTGCTTTGTTGCTCAACTTCTTCTTCACGTTGGGTATCCTTTCTTCCTTCCAGGCCGCTCTGACCATGTCCGGTATCGCCGGTCTAGTTTTGTCATTAGGTATGGCGGTCGATGCCAATGTGTTGATTTTCGAGCGTACCAAGGAAGAGCTTCGTTTGGGTAAGAAGGTGAAAGACGCTTTGAAGGACGGTTATTCCAATGCCTTCTCCGCTATCTTCGACTCCAACTTTACTTCAATCATCACGGGTGTTATCCTGTTCTACTTCGGTACAGGTCCTATCCGCGGATTTGCCACGACATTGATTATCGGTATCGCTATTTCGTTCTTCACCGCCGTGTTCATGACCCGTCTGGTGTTCGAGCACTTCATGAACAAAGACAAGTGGCTGAACCTGACGTTCGAGACCCGTCTGTCCAAAGGCGTGCTGCAAGACACGAAGTACAACTTTATGAAATATAACAAGGTATGGCTTTCTACAGGATTGGTTATCGTCCTCATCTGCGTAGGCTTCCTCTTTATCCGTGGGTTGAGTCAGAGCATTGACTTTACCGGTGGCCGTAATTACCAGGTGCGTTTCGAGCAGTCTGTCGAGCCGGAGCAAGTACGTGAATTGATGGAAGGCCAGTTCGGTGATGCCAACGTGACGGTTATCGCCATCGGTACGGACGGTAAGACGGTTCGTATCAGCACCAACTACCGCATCAATGAGGAAGGCAACAATGTGGATTCTGAGATAGAAGCCAAACTGTATGAAGTGTTGAAGCCGTTGCTTACGAAGAACATCTCTTTGGAGACCTTCATCGACCGTGACAACCACACGGGCGGCAGCATCATCAGTTCGCAGAAGGTTGGTCCTAGCATCGCCGATGACCTGAAGGTAGCAGCAGTCTGGGCCGTTATTTTTGCTGTGCTCGGTATTGGTCTTTACATCCTTTTCCGCTTCCGCAACATTGCGTATAGCGTGGGTTCTATCGCAGCTTTGACATTCGATACTATCCTGATATTGGGTGTTTACTCCATGTTCTGGAACATTCTTCCATTCTCCATGGAGATCGACCAGACCTTTATCGGTGCCATCCTGACGGCTATCGGTTACTCCATCAACGATAAGGTGGTTATCTTCGACCGTGTTCGTGAGTACTTCCACCTCTATCCTAAGCGTGGCACGTTCCAGTTGTTCAACGACTCTCTGAACTCTACGTTGACCCGTACGTTGTTCACCGGTTCGTCTACGTTGATTGTGTTGGTAGTTATCTTCATCCTGGGTGGTGAGAGCATCCGCAGCTTCTCGTTCGCCATGATTCTGGGTGTAGTATTCGGTACGTTCTCATCCTTGTTCATCGCTTCTCCTATCGCTTACAAGATGCTGAAGAAAAAAGGGGAGACAGAACCTGAGGACGTTGCGATAGCCAAGTAAACAGATACCATATATTGTTTTGTAAAAATGGGCGTTTCCGTCACGGGGCGCCCATTTTTTTGTGTCTTGGTGTCTTGTCTGAGTATTATAAGATAAATGGGCAAGTAATATAAGATAAATGGCAAGGTCTCCTAAGATAAAAGGGCAAGTATCTTAAGTCATCGGAATCGTGGTAATATCTCCAATCCGATGAACTCTTTCCAACGATCCAGCCAGTGCTTTAATGTCCGGTTCCAATCATCAATCTGCCACCATTCTATAGTCGGATTTATACGAATTCCCCGGTCCGGATAAAGCTTATAGGCAATGCAATATTTCCAAAGTGTTTTCAACTCCGATTCCCAATATTGCATAGGACCCCATTGGGGTTCCCATACGATAAAGCGGTTTTCGTGCATGCCGTAGCACACGGCATAATTCATTCTGTCGAAGTCATCATACATGTAAAGAATGGTGGGGATGTCATGTCTCTTTAACCGTTCCATGTCCATTAGGTCGGGTATAACGGTAAACCCGGCTCGCCTTGCCGCTTCCGTTAGCGCGGAAGCCGAATGTCCCGGCTCAGTCTTGCACCATTCTTTCACCTGTTCCCACGTAGTTGTTCCTCCATAGTATTTGATGACAGTCATCAGGCAGGCTGCTGCTGTTCCTCCTGTTTCGTCTGTCCGGACAAACGAATCTTTGATTTTCTTCAATTCATCTTCAGTCATCGTTCTTTGTTCTTCATTTAACAGATAAATTCTCATTTAAAGATCTCTTTTATCGGAGCAAATATCCGGCTCAATACGCTTCGGTTCAGTGTGATAATCTCCGCTTGGCCGGATAAGCCTATTTCATAAGCTATCTTTTTGCCGCTGCTGGTAAGTAATCCGTTAGGGAAAGCGATTTCGATGGCGTAATTCTTGTTACGGGGAACGAAGGAGATGGAAGCCACTTCGCCCGTCAGCTTGCCATACGAATGAGACGGATATTTGTTTAGCTCGATATTTACTTTATCCCCTATGGCAATATCCGATACCTGCGACTCATCCACTTGTATATGCCCGGTAAGTGTTCCTCTCTTCTTTGACAGGACTGTACACAGCGTATCTCCTTCCATTATTTTGCCGCCCATGCTCCAACTTTTTCCCCATAGCACGGTGCCACTGTTCTGGCATTTTTCAGATACGTATTGTCCCACGCCTTCAGGTGGTTCACCATGTTTTCATACGCCAGTTCCAAAGTCCGGAGGTTTTCCCCGATTTCCATCTTATGCGTTATTTCCAGTTCGAACAACTCCCGTTTTACTTTTAATTTGCTTAGTTCATCGGTTTTCCCGTTTGCATTCAGAATTTCAAGTTCCTCATCCAGGAACTTCTTTTTTTGCGGGTATAAATCGAAATCATGATACATCAGACAGTTCCTGACAGCTTGTGTGAATTGTTCATAAGCCGGAGTCATGTCGCCCATAATCAGGTCAAAGGGATAGTTACGTAGGTAGTCGGCATCGTTTGTCCGGTAATAGTATTCCACGTTAGTCAATACTTGACAGAATGTTTCAACATCAGGCAAAGAAGCTGTATTTTTGAAGATGCCTAACGTGTCACCGGCTTTCACCAGTGCACCATCTTCTACTAAGAAACGGTCTATCACACCGGTATGGCTCGATGTGACCCATTCCACACTGCCCGTATCATCAATACGGATATGTTGTTTCACTACGTCTGGATATTGAAATAAGGCGCTCCCTGCAACAAGGAATACAATCAGATCGTATACAATATAACTCCCCGTGTATATCAACCAGCCGGGCATATCCCCCAGCATGTCATTATTCTCCGTGTGATAAACTTCTATTCGTTCCGTATCATCTGGCTTGTAGATTTCCTCCATATTCCTTTTCCTTTCGTTAAGCGCTCAATTCCAATTGGTTTTTAACTAATCTGTAATAATCCCCTTGGCGGGCAATCAGCGTTTCGTGTGTGCCTTGTTCCGTTATTTCCCCTTCTTTCAGCACGACAATCTGGTCAGCGTTTCGTACGGTACTTAACCGATGGGCTACAATGACTACAGTTTTATTGCGGAAAAATTGATCCAGATGCTGCTGGATGACCTTCTCGTTATCGGTATCGAGTGCATTGGTCGCCTCATCGAAGAACAGGTAGTCCGGATTGCGGTAGATGGCGCGGGCTATCAGGATACGCTGTTTCTGTCCCTGGCTTAACCCTTGTCCGGTGTTGCCTATCTTGGTATTGTACTTCAAGGGTAACGCCTCTATAAAGTCCCGTATGTTGGCCATCTCTACCGCATAGGCCAGCCGTTCACGGTCTATAGCCTCTCCGTCCGGTGCGATGTTGTTGGCGATGGTGTCACCGAAGATGAAACCTTCCTGCATTACCACTCCGCAATGCTTGCGCCATTCTTTAAAGCTGATTTTCCGCAAGGAACGTCCGCCTATACGGATGTCACCTTCTGTAGGCGGATAAAATCCCAGCATCAGTTTGATGAGCGTTGTCTTTCCGCTTCCGCTCAGTCCCACAATGGCTGTTGTCTTTCCTGCGGGAATGTCCAGAGACAGATTCTTGATAATCAGGCGCGACTTTTCCGAGCCGTAAGTGAAAGACAGGTTCTGTAGCGAAATGCCTTCATGCCCTGACAGGTCGGTGTCCGACAAATTGTCCGCTGCTTCTTCGTCCGGTTTGCCGTGTATTTCGCCCAAGCGTTCCAGACTTAATTTGGCGTCCTGCGTAGCTTGCATAAAAGAGACAAACTGACTGACCGGTCCTTGCATCTGCCCGATGATGTACTGAATGGAGAGCATGATGCCCAGTGTTATATTCCCTTGCAATACCGCAGTAGCGGACATGACGGTTATTAAAATATTCTTCACTTCATTGATGAGCACCGCTCCCACTTGTTGCCATTGGCCGAGGTTCAGCGAACTCATGCTGATGTGAAACAGCGAAGCCTGTATGTTTTCCCACTCCCAGCGTTTCTGCTGCTCGCATCCCAACAGTTTGATGTCCTGCATGCCGTAGATTAGTTGTATCAGATTGTTTTGGTTGACGGCCATTTGTTCAAAGTTCTTTTTGTCCAGATCGGCACGTTTGCGCATGAACAGCATGACCCATCCGACATAAAGCAGACTGAATAACAGGAACACAAGGAATATTTTCCAGTTGTAAACCGCCAGCACGCTACCGAATATGACAATGGTAAGCGTAGCGAACAGAATCTGCAATACGGACTGGGTGAGGAAACTTTCAATACGTCCGTGGTCCTCAATGCGGCGTATCAAGTCACCCGCAAGCTTGCTGTCGAAAAATTGCATGGGGAGTTTCATCAGTTTGGTGAGAAAGTCCGAAATGAGCGATACGTTTACCCGTGTGCTGACGTGCAACAGGATGCATCGCCGTATTACTTCTATAAGCGTACGGCTGAACACCAGCATCAGTTGCGCAACCAGCACCAATTGGATAAAGTTCAGGTTCCGGTGCCCGATACCTTGGTCTACGATGGTCTGCGTCAGAAAGGGGAATACCAGTTGCAACACACTACCCGCCAGTAGTCCCAGCATCAGTTGTAGCATGGCTTTGCGATAAGGCCGTACATAGTGCAGCAAGTACCACAACGAGAGTTTCTCATACTTGATGGGTTCTGTCTCGTAGAATTGCGGCGTTACTTCCACCAACATAGCCACACCTTTTTCCATACCTCCCTGACGGGTACTTATCCAGCATTTACGCAGTTCCTCTTCCTCATATTTCAGCAGTCCGTAGGCAGGGTCGGCTATGTAGAACCATGTCTTTCCTTTTTTTCGCTCCACCCGGTATAACACGACAAAATGCTCTTGATTCCAGTGCAGTATGCATGGCAGTTTAGATTGTTGTTTCAGTTTTTCCAGGGTGGTGCGTACTCCGGTCGTACGCATCCCGATACTTTCCGCTGCCACACTGATGCCCAGCAGATTGACCCCTGTGCGTTGGATGTAGGAATGCTCCCGCAGTTGCTGTACGGAGAAGCGTTTGCCGTAATATGCCGCTATCATGCGCAGGCAGGTGGGACCGCAATCCATGGCATCCAATTGTTTGTAGAATGGAAATCGTTTCATGCTTCTTTCGGTTGATGTTGTTCAAGATAGTCGCTAAGTCGGTCTATCAATGTATCCAGTTGTCGGTTTTGTTCTCTGTAGAATAGTCTCAGTTGTTTTTGTCGCTCCACCAGTTGAGGATGGCAGGCCAGCATGTCGCGTATCCGGTGTCCCAGACGTGACGGAGTGAGGCGTTTCCGTTCGTTTGCCGACAACTGCCACGTAGGTACGCAGGCAAATACGCTGTCCATCCACGTAGGGCAAGGTCCGTCCGTCAGCATCAGGTCGCACAGAGGCAGTAAAGGCTGTAACTCCTGCTGTCGGTAGATGCTGACGTTTTCCGGCCAGGCAAACCACGCTTCTTCTATCTGCTGTTTTCCGGCCGAGAGGATAAAACGGAAGTCGCTATGGTGGCGTGCGCAATAATCCAATACCCGATAACGCTGTAGCATCCCTTCACCGGCCACACCGATGACTACTGTTCCGGGCTGCAACTCTTTTATTTTCTTTATTTCGTTTATGAAATCGTTCTGTCGCGGACTGTGAGAAAAAGGCTTGCACGATAGAGGAGGCAGACGGAGCCATAACATTCCGTCTGCTTCATCCAGCAGCGGTTCCGTCTGTTTCCGTTGCACCGCTATGTAAGCGATGACGCTTCCGAAATGGCGGTAGACATCAGCCCGCTTACGGAATGCGGGATCCAACATCACAAGGTCGGGCGTTGAGAGCCATAAATCACCCGGATATCTTACCCGCAAGATGCCTCTGCCTGTCAGCCTTTCACGAAACACCGGACTGTCGAAGTCGTTGTAGTACACGGTATGTCCCTGTTCGAACATTCGTTCGGCCAGGCGAAGCGACACCCGTAGCTCGCCAGTCTGGGGCCGGAGGTCAAATGCGTATTTATACTTTGTTCTCATATCCCAAATAATTTTTCATGGGAGGTGCCCATGCGCATCTCGGGTCCGGATAGTCCCAACAATCCGGACCGTATGCCTTGATAATATCACTCCAGCAACGGTTGCCGTAACCGAAGCATTGTTCAAAGAGGCTGCAGCGGCTGCAAGGACTTTGAGGCTGGATGTCTGTCTGTTGTAAGGAGTACAACCGATGGGCTTCCTCCGAATCCCACACCTCTTTCAAGGTCATGTCCGTAACGTCTCCAATGAGGAAACGCGGATTCCAATAAAGCTGCTCGCAGATGGTCACCTTTCCGTCAGGCAATACAAACAGATGACTGTTCAAGGCCGAACATTCGCTACCTTCGAAACAACGGCTGCCTCCCGTTGCCTGTCCGTAGCGTTTGCGCAGTACGTCTCTCCCCAAGATAACGGGAAATGGAGATTCTCCCTTCACGTATGTCTCCACCTTTTCGAACAAGTCCGCCAACTGCCGCCTCTTCGGCTTTAGATGTGAAAACACTTCATAAGGCTTGCTTATGGAATTGCTCACCGGGACAAGTCGCCAGTCCTGCAACCGCCTCAACCGGCACAGCTCTTCATACAAAGGCCGCAATGCCTCCCATTGGCAGTTCCGGGTAGTCAGTACGGTAGCCACCTGATAGTTCAGTCCGCTTTTATCCAACCGGTGTAGCCCTTCCAGCATGGCACGGACATATCCCGGCTTTGTATCGGTCAGCGGGTTGACCACCGCATCCGAGGCCGCGTCCAACGAAACTTGTACTATACCTCTGTATTCGCAGGCTTCCAGTTTGCTGACCGTTACTTCATTGATAGGAATCTTAGTAGACAGAAAATCCGGAGCTACATCCAGCCTCACCGTTTCCCGCAGCAACGTCGCCCAGTCCGGATGAAGGAGCACTTCACCGCCCATTAAGTTGACATTCGCCACCTCCAGACTGGCGGCTTCCCGTATCAGTTCCAGCCAGTGTGCGGTAGGAAGCGGGCGTATCACTTGTGTGGCAGTGTCGGCATAGCAATATCGGCAATGAGTCAGGCAGCGGTTGGTCAGCATCAGGGTGACGATGAGCGGACCGGTGTAAAGCCGCCGTGTCTGTAAGTCCAACTGTTTCCATAGGAAGCGGTTGGCATCCGTTTCCATGAAAGCCGTTTCCCCTGTTTCTTCTTCCACCAATACACGCTTGGGAAAGTGAATGACCGTTCCTCCGCTTGTGGCCTGCACTGGTTCGGCATTCTCTATGAAGCGCCTAATCCATTGGGCGACTTCATTTTCCGGTCGGGAGAAAAAGTCGCTCAGCAATGTCAGGTTCTCCTTCAGTGTCCGCTTGTAGGTGAAGAAACTCAGCAGCACGGCGTGTAGCGGATGGATGAAGGTACACCAATTGCGGGAAAAGTCCTGTTCGTTCCCGCCTTTGGCATACAGCACCACCCGATGCGCGTCCGGTCTCAGCCTGTAATGCGGATTGAGTACATACACTTGGTTAAGATTGAGCGTTCTGTCCATCTCCAGTACCTTTTATACCGGACATGCCCGACAGGTAACAGCCCAGTCCGCAGTTTCGTACCGGCTCTTCCGGGTCTTTCCCGCCTTCTACGTCCATCAGTTCGTCCAGGTTCAGCGGTTCTTCCTCTGCTTGCAGGCAACCGGAAAGTTTCTTTCTCAGTTCCTCTTGTGTTTCTTGTTTCTTCATATGCATTCAGTTTTAGTTCTCGTTTGCCGCAAATATAAAGCTTCAGAGTCCGACGGCTTAAGACTGGGCAAAAAATATTCGTATAAGGAATGCGCACTATTCTGACAATTCACAACTTTCCCGTCCTATATATTTTCATGTTTCAATACTATTTTCTATTTTTGCCACAAATAAAAGTATTTGCTATGAAATTATACCATATTATATATATAACAATTTTCCTCTATTTGCTATCTGCCTGTACCAATCAAGAAAAACAAGATTCTGCCACACTCTCTCCGAAACTTCAACAAGCGGAAACCATTATGTACCAGGCTCCGGACAGTGCCCTCCGGATCTTGCAAAGCATGGCTGTGCCGCCTGCATCCGACTCGCTTCAATATGCCACCTGGGCGTTATTCACCACCCAAGCCAAGTACAAACTCTTCATGAAGCAGTCGGATAGTTTAATTAACATTGCTTATCCGTACTTCTTGCGGCATGGGGATGCGCAGCGGAAAGCGTTGGCTTTGTATTACAAAGCAGTTCTATGCAAAGAGCACAACCAAATAGAAGAAGCACAAAAATTTTGTTTGGAAGCTGCTAAAGAAGTGGAGAAAACTACCGATTATCAGTTAGCTCATTTGATTTATGTAGAAATTGCAGATACTTATGCTTATAGAGGACTCTATGATTATGCTTTGATCGCAGCCCAAAAAGCATATACATATGCACAAAAAAGTAATAATATCCACTATAAAATTTCTTCTTTAATCTCTCTGGCAAGAATTAGTGACAAACAGACTCAACGGCAAAAAGCTATAGAATATTATAAATTAGCAATTAAATTTGCCAAAGAAAGCAAATTGTACAGTCCACTAAGTGGAGCGGTAACAGAACTTATTGGAGTTTATTGTGCATTACAAGATTATGATGCAATTAAACATTATACCGAATTGTATATTAATTTAAAAAACAAATACAATTTAATAATGGATGGTTCTCAATATGCTGTAATAGGCGAAGCATATCAATTATTAAACCAATCGGATTCGGCATACTATTACTTGGAAAAAGGGCTAGAAGTAATACCTATTTATACTAACGTATATATTAAAAGGACATTATATAATCATCTTTATGACATAGCATTTGATAGACAAGACTATAAAAAAGCCGCTATATACGCTCATCAATCTCTAATATACAATGATTCTGTTGCTCAAATAGATAAAAGTAACTTACTTATTGAAATGCAAGAAAAATATAATCAGCAACAACTCATTATAGAGAAAAATGAATTAAAAATCAAGAATGACCAACTCATTCGTAATGCCTTAATCGGCTTGCTGATAGCAATGTGTTTCATAGCTTTCCTTATCTATATCTACCAAAAGAAGCTGCGGAAAAGAGATAAACAGATACAAGAAGCTAAAGATGAAGCGAACCAGAAATCACAGCAAATCAAAGAGAATGAACTGGCTATCAGCCGTAACCAAAAACGGATGAAAGAACTTATGGAACAGATAGAAGCCAACAAAGGCATACAGGAAGAATGGGAAGAGCAAAAACACATCCTGGCAGATATCCGGAAACAGAATGAAGATTTAGAACAGAAGAATCGTGACTTACTGAAAGGTATACAGGACTTAACCGGCACGCTGGATGCCCAATCGCATGACTTAGAGCGACTGAAAAACTTATTGGAAGAAAATTCCTATTTACACGAACGCGAATGGGTACTTTTCCATCAGTTGATGAAACAAGACCCAACGCTGAACAAACTGAAAGGCACGTCTCGTGCCATCAAAGAGAAGGAATGGCCGGATATCATGAAGGCCATGAATGGTTACTTGGATAACTTCACCCAACGAATCGGAAAGGCGGTGCCTTCCATCACCCAAAACGAACTGCATTTATGCTGCTTAATCAAATTGCGTTGTAGCACGGCCGATATTGCTACGTTGCTGTCCATTGAAGCCAATTCGGTCTATCGACGGAAGACCCGGTTGAAAGAACGCATCACCCAGGAAACCGGCAACTGGGAACCGAATATGACGCTCGATTTATGGATTTGGAACTTCTAAGAGAGTCGTTGTACATACTTGGAATTTACAGAAAAAGGTAACACCTACATTAACAAGGCGTTACCTTTTTTGTTTGGTCCGATTTTGTCCACTCACTGTCCAGCCTTTGTCCACCGTTTTTAGGCAGAAAGCAACTAATTTTGCAGCATCAAAACAATAAGTTTAACAATTTAATATTTTTATTATGAAACAACAATTAGTAGTTTTAAGAATGTGGATTTTAAGCCTCATGTTGATCTTGTCATCAAGTATTAGTTATTCGATGATTAATGAAGGAATAATTATTTCATTCAATGAAGGACATTGGAACGTTGCTCACAAAGAAAGAAGCCTCTATTTTCCTTTTACCGCCTACCACGATGCCAACACCGTAACCATCTACAATGATAAGCCGGTATGCGACTTAACCATCATGGTCACTGACACAGAAAGCGGTGCAGAAGTCTACAGTGTGGAAGTCAGTGCGGAAAGCAGTAGCTACATCGTTCTTCCCGTTTCGGACTTGGGCAGTGGGAACTATTGTCTCACCATCAGCAATCCGGAAGCTGGGTATGTCTACGGATATTTTAATCTTTAATACATAAGCTGCCATGAAACGGGTTGATTTAAAGAAAATCCTACGTATGGATTTCATGATTCAACACAGGTGTACCGGCAATGCCTCCGAGTTTGCCCGCAAGATGGAATTGTCCCGTTCCACGTTGTTCACTTATCTGGACTACATGCGTAACGACTTGGGCGTGGTTATTCTCTACGACAAGTATCGGCAGACCTATCATTATGATGGTCCGGGACTGTTGACCGCCATGGGGCTTATAACGGTTTACGCCTGAGGGAAACACCCATGCGATGAAAGACTGATTAGAATGTACATTATCTTTATCATTCTCTCTGTTTTCACCGGGAAACACTTAACTCAAACGACCCAAACACTTAACTAAAATCCGGAAAACGGTTAACTGTTTTGCCCAAAACAGTTAACCGTTTTTTTATCGAGCGTAGTTGCCTGATTATCAGTTGTATGCTTATTTTCGAGTAATGTAAGAATCTTTGATTTGATAAATGTCTACAAGTCATACAAGGCACAATTCTTTGTCTTAAGATGAAATAGGGCAGAGAATTCCATTTGGATATGAAAAACGAAGTTTATATCATGCTGATAATTAGTCTGTTGTCGAATGGACCGCAAGGCCGGTTAAGGCGTGTTTCTTAGATTAATTAATCACTGCTTCTTAGATTAACTATTCATTCCTCCTTAGATTAATTGAACGGACAGGAAATGATTCATTAATCTAAGGATACAGGGACTATTAAAGTCCCAATGGTTGCTTTATATGGTAAATATACTTTATATAGAGAGCGGAAATTGTGCATTCTGCGTGCATAAATTATCATTTTAATCTGGTGTTGGTCGGATGAACCTCATTTTTTTGTGCCAGTCCGATGTCGTTGGACTCTGAAGGCATACTTTTGGGACAAGAGAACCGGGATTCTAGGCTGTTTTCTGCCGGAATAAATTCAAAGCAGCTTTTAAAAAGGAAGCGTTTATACGAATGTTGTATTTTTTTTGATTTTTCACAGATAAATGTATCTTTGCAAAGAAAAATCCTCGTAGGACGTTATTTTATGATTCCGACTCGATGAGAAATAGTAATAGATAATATTTAGAATGATGAAACAATTCTACCTGACTCTGCTGCTCCTTGTGACAGCCGTCTGTGCCAAAGGCCAGACCTTTACAGGCAAGGTGACGGATACGGACAACGCTCCGTTGGCCTACGCCAATGTGGTATTGCTTTCCTTGCCGGATTCAGCTTTTGTGACCGGAACGGTAAGTGATGAAAGTGGAAGTTTTACTTTACAAGTCGCCTCTGAGGGGAAACAACTGCTGGCACGTGTTTCCTCCATCGGTTACGCAACCGCGTACCTGCCTTGCAACCAAAGCGACCTTGGCATAATCGGCCTGGCACCGGACACTCAGGTGCTGGATGAGGTGGTGGTGAAAGGCGACCTGCCGAAAACGCGGATGAAAGGGGACGCCATGGTGACACAGATACAGAACAGTACCCTGGCCAAAGCGGGAACGGCCAACGATGTGTTGAGCAAACTGCCCGGCCTGGTGGACGACGGAAGCGGACTGAAAGTGCTGGGAAGGGGCGCACCGGAATACTACATCAACGGACGCAAGGTGCGCGATGCGTCGCAACTGGACCAACTGTCCAGTGACGAGATACAGAGCGTGGAGGTAGTGACCCATCCGGGTGCACGCTATGACGCTTCGGTGAAGGCGGTGGTACGCATCCGCACCGTGAAGCGGCAGGGCGAAGGCTTCGGTTTCAACAACCGTCTGTACGGGGAGTATAACAAACAGGCAAGCTGGCTGGAACAGTTCAATTTCAACTACCGCAAAAACGGCTTCGACCTTTTCGGCCTGCTGTTCTACTCGGACAGCTATTCTTGGAAAGAACACCGTACGGTGCAGAATACGTATCTGGACAAACATTGGATGCAGGACGCTTGGACGCAAGTCAACAGCCGCAGCCATTCCTTCACCGGAGATTTAGGAGCGAATTATGTAGTGAACGACAACCATTCCTTCGGAGCGACCTACCGCATCAGCCATCAGTTGTACGGACGCGACCGGACATTCGTGGATACGGACGTGGAACTGGAAGACGCTTTCTACGAGAACTCCATTAACATGGGCCAAGGCGGAAGTGGCTACACCAGACACACGGCGGACTTTTATTACGACGGGAAGATAGGTGAATGGAGTCTTGACTTTGACGGAAACGCCATCTGGCAGACTTCGGATGCGGACAACCATACGCAGGAAGAGAATACGGACGCCGGTGGAACACTTACGGAACGCACGGTGACTACGCTCAGCAACACGGACTATACGTTCTATGCGGGCAAACTGGTGCTGGAACGTCCGTTGTGGGGTGGAAGCCTAAGCGTCGGAGCCGAATACGGGCACCTGAACCGACTGACGGATTACCGGAATCCGGAAGGCATCATAGCCAGCACCGTGGATGAGATAAAGGAAGGAAACGCAGCCGCCTTCGCCGAGTATGCCCGAAGCTTTGGCAAACTATACGCCCAGGTAGGAGTGCGCTATGAGTATGCTGACTTTGACTATACCTTGAACGGCACGTACATGGACGAGCAGAGCAAAGTGTATCACAACGTGTTCCCTTCGGCATCACTGGTCCTTCCGGTAGGAAAAGCACAGCTGATGCTGCAATACCGGTCGGAGATAAAACGCCCCTCGTACTCGATGTTGAGCAGCAGCGTCTCGTACGTCAACCGCTATACCTACGAGAGCGGTAACCCGTTTCTGCGTCCCGTCCTGACGCAGGCATTGAGCTTGATGGCATCGTATAAATGGCTGACCTTGCAGGCCGGATACCAGCACATCAAAGACGACTTCTTCGATACCAGCGAGCCTTATTCGGACGCTGACCCCACCATCGCCCTGATGAGCAAACGAAACGTACCGGAATATGATGCTTTGTTTGTTGCCGCCTCGGCAGCGCCTACCATCGGACTTTGGTCGCCCGTGCTTTCGGCCTCGCTAAGCAAGCAATGGCTGGAGACAGAAGCGCCTAGCGGTAAGGTACGACTGGATAATCCGCTGTTCATGCTGCAGTGGGACAACAGCTTCAACCTTCCCGCCGGGTTCCTGCTGACAGCGGGCGTGAACTGGATGACACCCGGTGAGAGCCAGAACACCCGCATACTGGACCACATGTGGACCGTGAACGCCAGCCTCTATAAAGAAATATGGAAGGGACGGATGAGTTTCCTCCTGAACGCGAATGATATATTTAACACTCAGGAGATGAACGGCCTGCTCTATACCGGCTCGGTGCGCACCCTGCATATGTTCAACGAGCCGAACACCCGCAGCGTGAGTCTGACGGTCCGCTTCAAGTTCAACTCCGCCAAGAGCAAGTACAAAGGAACCGGTGCGGGAGAGGCCCAGAAAGACCGTATGTAGGAAAGAGTGTTTTGCTTGGACTGAAATTACGAAAGTGGGTATTGCCGGATGAGGGCAAGCCCACTTTTTTTGCATTCTGACACGATGAGAACGGAAAAGTAAGCGGAAAATAACCCTTGTGTGCAGAAATATGGAAAAATGTTCGTTGCGGTTGCAACTTTTTCCTTACTTTGCGCGTCTAAAAAACGAAACTATTAATCCGTAAGAACGTGATAAAGCTAAGAGACATCAATAAGACCTACCACAACGGCGCACCGCTGCATGTGTTGAAAGGCATCAACCTGGACATCGACTGGGGTGAATTCGTATCCATCATGGGTGCGTCCGGCTCGGGCAAATCTACCTTATTAAATATATTAGGCATTCTGGACAATTACGACACGGGCGAGTATTACCTCAACGGTACGCTCATCAAGAACCTCAGCGAGAACCGTGCGGCGGAATACCGCAACCGCATGATCGGTTTCATCTTCCAGTCGTTCAACCTCATTTCGTTCAAAGACGCGGTGGAGAACGTGGCTTTGCCCTTGTTCTACCAGGGCGTGGGGCGTAAGAAGCGTAACCTGATGGCCATGGAGTACCTCGACCGGTTGGGGCTGAAGGACTGGGCACACCACATGCCTAACGAGATGAGTGGCGGACAAAAGCAGCGTGTGGCCATCGCCCGTGCCCTCATCACCCAGCCGCAAATCATCCTGGCCGATGAACCTACGGGGGCATTGGACAGCAAGACTTCCATCGAAGTGATGCAAATCCTGAAAGATCTCCACCGGACGGGCATGACCATCGTGGTAGTGACCCACGAGAGTGGTGTGGCTAATCAGACCGACAAAATCATCCACATCAAGGACGGCGTGATAGGAAGCGTCGAAGCCAACCTGAAGCATGACGCTTCACCATTCGGACAAGGAGGGCTGATGAAATGATAGACCTTTGGCAAGAAATATACGGCACCATCCGCCGCAACAAAATGCGCACGCTGTTGACGGGGTTTGCCGTAGCGTGGGGCATCTTCATGCTCATTGTGCTGTTGGGCGCGGGCAACGGACTGATACATGCCTTCGAACAGAACGCCTCGGAGCGGGCATTGAACTCCATCCGCATCTTTCAGGGATGGACCACCAAACCTTATGACGGACTGAAGGAAGGCAGACGCATCCAACTGGATAACCGCGACCTGGATGACACCGAACGCCTCTTCCCCGACCATGTGGAGAGCGCGGGAGCTACCCTCTCACAAAGCAGCACGGACATCAGCTATGGGGCGGAGTATGTCAACCTCTCCCTGCTGGGCGTATATCCCAACTACGTGGAAGTGGAAGCCGTGAAGACGGCGGGCGGACGCTTCATCAACCAGACCGACATCAAAGAACGGCGCAAGGTCATCGTCCTGCACAAGAAGTCGGCGGATGTGCTGTTCGGCAAGACACACACCTCGCCTTACGGCAAGTTTGTCCGGGCGGGAGGCGTGGCTTACCAGGTCGTGGGACTCTACAACGATGAAGGGAGCAGCGAGCCGAGCCAGGCTTTCATCCCCTTTACCACCTTGCAGACCATCTATAACAAGGGAGACAAACTGAACAGCATCATCTTCACCACCAAGGGACTGACGGACGAGGCGAAGAACGAAGCCTTCGAGGCCGACTACCGGCGTGTCATCGGACAGAACCACCGTTTTGACCCTACGGACGACAGCGCCATCTGGATATGGAACCGTTTCACCAACTACCTGCAGACACAGAACGCCATGGGCATCCTGCGCACCGCCATCTGGGTGATAGGCATTTTCACGCTGCTGAGCGGCATTGTGGGCGTGAGCAACATCATGCTTATCACCGTCCGCGAGCGTACCCATGAGTTCGGCATCCGCAAGGCACTCGGCGCCAAGCCGCGCAGCATCCTGTGGCTTATTATTGTAGAGAGCGTCACCATCACCACGGTCTTTGGCTATGTGGGCATGGTGGCAGGCATCGGTGTGACGGAGTGGATGAACGCCGCTTTCGGCAGTCAGAATGTGGACACCGGCATGTTTCAGGTGCAGATGTTCAGCGACCCGACCGTAGACCTGCGCATCGCTATCCAAGCCACGGTTACCCTGATAGTGGCGGGCACACTGGCAGGATTCTTCCCGGCACGGAAGGCAACCAAAATCAGACCAATAGAAGCATTGAGGGCAGATTGATATGAAGATAGACAGAGACAGCATGGAGGAAATCCTCCTCACCATTACGCGAAACAAGACGCGTAGCCTGCTCACGGCGTTCGGCGTGTTCTGGGGCATCTTTATGCTCGTGGCGCTGATAGGCGGAGGGCAAGGCATACAGCAGCAGCTGAAGAAGCAGTTCGAAGGCTTCGCCTCTAATTCCGGCTTTGTCGTGGCGGACAAGACCAACGAACCATACAAAGGATTCCGCAAAGGCCGCCGCTGGGACTTAGAAATGGCCGACATTGAACGCATCCGACGCATTGAAGGAGTGGATGTAGTCAGCCCCACCGTGACACAATGGGGCAAGCTCAGCGTCTTCGAAGGAAACAAGTACGACAACACCATCGTCAAAGGACTCTATCCCAACTATGACGCGATAGAGCATCAGGAGATGGAATACGGACGCTTCATCAACGATGTGGACATCCGCGAGGCGCGCAAGGTGTGCGTCATCGGCAAGCGTGTGTACGAAAGCCTGTTCCCCACCGGAGGAGATCCTTGCGGCAGCTACGTGCAGGTGGACAGCGTCTATTACCGTGTCGTAGGCATGTGTTCCTCCGAAGGCAACGTCAGCATACAAGGTCAGGCATCGGAAAGCGTCGTGCTGCCTTTTACCACCATGCAGAAGATGTACAACCTGGGCGACAAGTTGGAGGTTATCTGTTTCACCATGCAGCCCGGAGTGAAAGTAAGGGACGTGGAACCCCGTGTGAAGGATGTGCTGCGTCAGGCGCACTACATCAGTCCCACGGACGAGCAGGCCGTCATGCTGCTTAACATCGAAGTAATGTTCGCCATGATGGACAACCTGCTGACCGGTGTCCGCCTGTTGGCTTGGCTCGTAGGCTTGGGCACTCTCCTGGCGGGAGCTATCGGCGTGAGCAACATCATGATGGTCACCGTGCGCGAGCGTACTACGGAGATAGGCATCCGCCGGGCCATCGGCGCCCGTCCGAGGGATATACTGCAACAGATACTCTCCGAGAGCATGGTGCTGACCACCGTAGCCGGCATGGCGGGCATCTCGTTTGCCGTAGGTATCCTTCAGTTGGTAGAGGACGCGGCTAACCCTTCGGGCATAGTCGAGATACACTATCAGGTCTCCTTCGGCATGGCCATAGGCACCTGTCTGCTGCTTATCGGCATGGGGCTGTTGGCCGGACTGGCACCTGCCTACCGGGCCATGGCGGTCAAACCCATAGAAGCGATAAGGGATGAATAAAAAAGTG
>CALUOV010000043.1 GCA_944322275.1 uncultured Bacteroides sp.
AAATGGTGGAAAGAGAGTGACCACCGCGAAGAATTGCCAGACTATCCCGAACGTGCTGTGACGGAAGCGATAGCAAACGCAATCATCCACCGTGATTATATGCAGATGGGAAGTGAGATACATATTGATATGTACGATGACCGGATGGAGATATACTCTCCCGGTGGCATGATGGACGGCAGACTTATTCAGCAACTGAACCCTCTTACGGTACCATCCAAAAGAAGGAATCCGTTATTGGCTGATTTCTTCAGTAGATTGGGACTTATGGAGAGACGGGGTAGCGGAATGAAGAAAATAATTGATTCCTATAAGAGATTTGAGAGGCTGCCTAATTTTCATGCTCCTGAATTCTTGTCAAATGCATCTGAGTTTCATGTGATACTATGGAACTTGAATTTTGAGAATGATGTTATTGGAGAGATTACACCAGATGGCACCTCTTTGATACAAGAGTTCGTAAAAGAAAACGGGGAGGTGTTCGTAAAAGAGTTCGTAAAAGGATCGTCAAAGTTCGCAAAAGAGTTCATAAAAGCGAGTCGTCAGATTTACAAGCTAATTTCCCAAAATCCGAAAATCAGTGCCGTGCAAATGAGTGAGAGCATGGGATTATCTGCACGTCAAGTTCAGAAGTATCTCAAACGGCTCCAAGAATCAGGAAAGATTACCCGTGTTGGAGGACGTAAAATGGGAGAATGGAAGATTATCGATGAAGAATACGAGGGATTCTTTGATAGAATATGAATATGTGCGTTTGTTATCTTTAAACACAACAAGAATTAATCATTTTATATTTTTATGAATATATTAAATATAAATTTGAAACATTGCTTTGGCATTGTAAAGCTCACACAAAAGTTAGATTTTGCTGGTGAGAATGTAGTTCTTATATATGCTCCCAACGGTCTGATGAAGACATCATTTGCAAAAACTATGCAACTGTACAGACAAGGAAAGGCCGACAAGGTGAAAGATGTCGTGGCTGACATAGAAGGGATTATAGAAATCAAGGACGAACAGGACAATGTCGTATTGCCAGCCTCGCTATATATGTTTCCAATTGTGAAGAACCTGATTCCGAAACACCCAAGAATATCACATCGTTTCTTGCAGACAGCGTATTGAAACAGCAATATGACAATATCCTGAAGAACCTGTCGGAGAAACAGAAGGCATTGTTCAGAGATATCAGCAACTTAGCAATAAGCTCGGATATCGTTTTGGAGTTTATCCGAACATTCTGTGATGGAAAGCCAAGCCTTTTCTATGGAAAGTTTGAGGATGTGATGGCAGAGGTTGATGGGAACAATCCATGCTATGATTTCTTCAAGTATAACGACATTTTTGACAAAGATGGCAAGGTCAAAAAGTTCATTGAAGACAATAGGGAGGCATTGAAAGACTATTCAGAAAAGTACCAAGCTATATTGCAATCGTCTAAACTGTTCAAGCAAAGCAACGGCAAGACATTCGGCACTTATCAAGCCACAGAACTGTCCAAATCCGTATCAGACAATGCCTTTTTCGAGGTGAACCATAAGATTGTATTGGGGGATGGTGAAACAACTATCGATTCCATCGATTCACTTACTACTTTGATAAATGATGAACTTTCTACCATACTGAACGACAAATCGGTCAAAAAGGCATTTGAAAAGATAGATAAGAAGGCTAGTGCCAACGAGGTCGTGCGCCAATTAAAACGAATAATTGAGACCCGTCCAGACTTGGTGGAAAAACTGCTCGACTACGATAACTTCCACAGAGAAGTGTGGAAGGGTTATTTTGCCAGATTTATAGACAAGGCTAAAGACATGCTCACGGCTTACCAAGCCTCCAAGCCCATATTAAACTCCGTGCTTCAGCAGGCTGCAGAGCAAAGGACTGCATGGGAAGAAACGATAAGCATCTTCAATCATAGGTTTTCTGTCCCTTTCACTGTAAAAATCAAAAACCAGACCGACCTCCTGCTCAACGAAGAGGCTGCCGCCTTGTCATTTGAATATAGTACGCCAACCGGACAAAAAGAAGTCGAGTCGAAATTGTTGGAAGAAGTCGTACTAAGTAAAGGAGAACTGCGTGCGTTCTATACGCTACAACTGCTCTTTGCTATCGAAAAGATGAAAAAAGACGGTGGGCAAGAGCATCTGCTTGTGTTTGATGACATCTCCGATTCTTATGACTACAAGAATAAATACGCAATGGTGGAATATCTATGCGACCTAAAAGGAGACAATCGCTTTAAACTAATCATACTGACCCACAATTTTGATTTTTATCGTACCATAGCCTCACGGTTAGGAGTAAAGAGAAATAGTATCTACATGGCCTACAAGGATGCTAATGAAGAAATCAGATTTCATCCTGCCGAGTATCTGAAAGATCCGTTTAAATACATAAAGGGCAAGGCGGATAGGCCAGAGTTCTTTATCTCCATGATTCCACTTACTCGCAACTTGATTGAATACACAAAAGACATCACTATAGGCCAACCAAAGAGCGATTATTTAAATTTAACATCTTGTCTTCATGTCAAAAACGAGACTGCAAATTTGACTGTGAACGATATTGAACAGATTATAACGAGAAATGTTGATGTGCCGAACATGCCAACCGCACAAACCGACGTAAACATCAAGGATTATATTTATAATGCGGCAGAAACCCTTTGCCAACCACAGTCAACTTTAGATGAAATCAACATTGAGAATAAGATCGTCCTTTCGGCTGCCGCTAGGTTAAAAGCAGAAGATTACATGATTGCCAAATTAAAGGAGGTGATGCAAAGTGGTGATTTCAGTGCATTCTACAACAGCATTACCTCAAACCAAACTTTTGAACTCACAAAGAAATTCAGCGAACTTTGTTTTCCGTCCCACGATATTCATTTGCTGTTAAAAGAGGTCAATATGATTACACCCGAAAACATTCACCTAAACAGCTTTATGTTTGAGCCGCTTATTGACATGTCAGTATGGCGATTGAAGGAACTATATCAAAATACCAAGACGCAATTGGTGTAACAACATGTAATTCCAAATTACACTGAAAGTTTTTGTTGAATTGTCATCGCGTATTTATGGGAACTTCATGGTATCAATTAGTAATCAAAACCTAATACTTTAATTGAGTATCAAGTTAATATGTTATCATTATAGGTTCAAGCGTGGAACTGCGTGCTATCCCATTGTCTTTGAAGGTCCTAGGAAAAACCAACTACACAAATGAATAGACAATAGACTCACACCAGTAACCAGCGTAGAAACCGACTGTGTCATTCTTGTACGTCTTGTGAATTTCCTAGGTTCTCAAAGACAAGAATGAAGCACACGCTTCTGCTCGCTCACTGCGACAAATTTAAGCAATAGTTATGAATAAATCAAACGAATCAAGAATTTTCTTATAGGATAATTTTTTAGGTATTTGGACAAGCTTCATCATCTCCTTGATATAACGAACTTCCCGGTACGAATAAATGTATCCAGTCACAATATCTAAAGTAAGTCCAAAGTAATATAACTTCAACTGCCCGAGAATATAAGTTCATTGGCAAAGTAATATATATTCTAACCCGGTTGAAGTATATATTACTTTGGGAGCAGGCTTAACGTGATACATGAAATGGCGCTTCACACACATAAATTATCATTTTATAAATAATATTCAAGTGTTTAATGGGCTGTGACGTTCTTATAAGTCCTTCGCCGTGTGGTTAATAAATCCTTTGTCAAGTGGTCAATTAATCGCTTGCCAAATGAATAATAGACGGCTTGAGCAGTGATCTATTAATCATTCGACTTATGAATAAAAAGGCATTTCACAGATACTGCCTCGACTTTTATTCTACAGTCAGAATATGATACAGTATGCATTCTTAATCAGGCTCATGTTCTTATGATAGGCCTGTCCTTTCATTCACATTGCAGTCAAGCTTTTGCCTTTCCGAAAGCCTTTCTCCAATTGCAGGCGTTCCTCCTATTATACCGCTATCCTTAACATCTGCAAAGTCAGCATTCGTTTTTCTAATTAAAATATTGCAAGAAGCGAAAGTTTATCTTACATTTGCGAACGAAAAACTAATATCAAACGAAAAACTGAAAGATTTTATGGATACAAGTAAGATTGTAGGTGAAAAAATTAAATCACTTCGCGAAGGCAAAAGCATTACGATGCAAGAACTGGCAGAACGCTCTGGATTGGCTATCGAACAGGTTGAGCGTATTGAGAACAATATAGACTTGCCATCGTTGGCGCCACTTATTAAGATTGCCAGAGTATTAGGCGTGCGTTTAGGCACTTTCCTTGATGATCAGGATGAAACGGGCCCTGCCATTTGCCGTAAGGCTGATGCCTGCGACACCATCAGTTTCTCCAACAATGCCATACAGAGCCGTAAACATATGGAATACCATTCTTTGGCTAAGGCTAAGGCAGACCGTCATATGGAACCGTTTATGATTGATGTGGCTCCCACGGAGGATAATGATTTTGTGCTTTCTTCACATGAAGGCGAAGAATTTATTATGGTAATGGAAGGTGTGATGGAGATTTGTTATGGTAAGAATACCTATTTATTGGAAGCTGGTGACAGTATTTATTACGATTCCATCGTTCCCCATCATGTACATGCTTATCAAGGACAAGCAGCCAAAATCTTGGCGGTCATTTATACGCCAGTGTAATCGATGTACGAAATTTTATCATGATGCAATTTTTATATAGAATATTGATTGGCGGAGCGCTGTTGCTATTTGCTACAGGAGGATATGCGTTTACTTCCCAAGAAGAATTGGTACACATCAAGCAAAATTATGCCAAAATACTATTGCCTTCTGAAACTGATGAATATCATCTGAACGCAACGTTGGCCCAGCTTCCTCCTGAAGAGAGAATCTCGGATCAGGCTGTCATAGAATTGTTTCAACGCTATCCTTCTGATCCGGCAAACATCCAGACTTTCTTGTCAACTTTAACTGATGAAGGTACGTGGCCGGATATCAATTATGAGGACAAAAAGCGCTCAGGATGGGAGCCACGCATTCATACGGAACGTATTTTAGAGTTGGTCAAGCTTTATTGTACCCAAGGAAGCCCTTATTTTCAGGCTCCAGAAGTAAGTAATACCATACATCGGGCCTTGAATTGGTGGTTTACCAATAAACCTGTATGTTCCAATTGGTGGTATAACCAAATAGGTGTTCCTAAAACGTTGGGTACCGCATGCCTTCTTTTCGAGAAAGAACTTACTCCCGAAGAAAAGAAAGGTGCTGTTGAAGTCTTGCAAAATGCTCGTTTTGGCATGACTGGACAAAATAAAGTATGGCTGGCGGGTAATGTACTGATGCAGGCTTTATTACGGAATGATTGGAATTTGGTGAAACAAGCTCGGGATACCATTGTCTCAGAAATAGTGACTGGCCACCATGAGGGCATTCAGCCCGACTGGAGCTTTCACCAGCATGGTACTCAGCAACAATTCGGGAATTATGGCCTGTCGTTTCTTACGAGCATGAGTTTCTACTCTGGTATATTTGCCGGTACTTCGCTGGCTTTTGATAATACTCAACTTGAAATCGTCCGCCGACTCGCCGAGCAAGGCTATCGATGGATAATGTGGAAGGGGGCGATGGATATCAGTGCCTTGGGAAGGCAATTTTTTCATATGTCACAGATACACAAGGCTCTGAGCGTGGCTTTTGCTATTACAGAATTAGGAGGGAAAGAATCAGACTCCTGTAATGAAACGGCCAGAGTCTTATGCGAAGAAAACTACGGGGATTCACCTGTTAATACGCTGATTGGTAACAAACATTTCTATTGTTCTAATTATACGGTACACCGTTGTCCCACTTGGATGGCTTCTGTCAAAATGGCATCCCGCCAGGTAGTTGGCACTGAAACTATGAACGGTGATAATATGAAAGGTTTTTACTCTGCGGATGGAGCTACTTATCTCTATCAGGATGGACATGAATACTTAAATATATTTCCTTTATGGGATTGGCGTAAAATACCAGGTGTAACTTCGTTTGATACGAAGGCTCCTGTCCCTATTGATCAGGGAAATCATGTGCGTAATCAAAGCGATTTTGTAGGTGGTTTATCAAACGGACAACAAGGAATGACCGTTATGAGTCTGAACCGTGCAGGTATACAAGCCCACAAGGCGTGGATATTTACTGATGACTTCGTTCTTTGTTTAGGAACCGGTATCGAGGCGGACAGTACTTTAGCTGTGACTACGGCTGTTGAGCAATGTCATAAACGGGGAGATCTACTTGTGATGGATGGTAAGAAATGGCAAGCGATTGATGGACAAAAGACGATCTGCGGACAAAGAGAAGCTCGCTTCTATCATCATAATACGGGATATATTATTTGGGGAGATGATATGCAAATTGTGGCTTCCGAGGAGCAGCGGACAGGACAGTGGCACGACATTATGCAAATGTACCCTCCGAAAGATGTGACAGGTGAAGTGGTTCAACTCTACTTGAATCATGGTATAAAACCACATAATGCCTCCTACCAGTATGTCATATTACCGGATATCGATTGTAAGAATGTAGCGGGATTTAGTTTGGAAGGAATACATGTCTTACGCAATGATTCGGAAGTACAAGCTGTAGCTTTAAAGGACAGTGTTTGCTGGATTGCCGTTCGCAAACCTATTAATTTGGAGCTTCCAGTTGGTGTACACCTTCAGATTAAAACTCCTGGTATCTACCAAGTAGCCCCTAAAGGGGAAGGACAATACAATGTCCTATGGACTTCCCCCTCACAACAGCATAAAAAAGCGTCACTTCAAATAGATGGAAAGGATGTGACTCTAACAGACATTTATTGGCAAACTTCTAAACAAATGTAACAATATGCTTTATGAACGTACTCTCGGTCAGTGGTTAGAACATTGGGCCGAAACTACTCCTGATAAAGAATACATCGTTTACTCCGACCGTAATTTGCGTTTTACGTGGAGCCAGTTCAACCACCGAGTAGATGATATGGCTAAGGGATTGATCTCCATTGGCGTAACCCGTGGTTCTCATGTCGGTATTTGGGCGGCTAATGTTCCTGACTGGCTCACGTTGCTTTACGCTTGTGCCAAAATAGGAGCGGTATACGTAACGGTGAATACAAACTATAAGCAGGCCGAATTAGAATACCTTTGTCAAAATTCCGATATGCATACGCTTTGTATCGTCAATGGCGAGAAGGATAGCGATTTTGTACAGATGACCTATCAGATGTTACCGGAACTCCGTACCTGTCAGCGTGGACATTTAAGAAGCGAGCGTTTCCCCTGTATGAAGAATGTGGTTTACGTCGGTCAAGAGAAACATCGTGGCATGTACAACACTTCGGAATTATTATTGTTGGGTGAGAATGTTGATAATCGGTGTTTGGATGAGCTGAAGGCACAAGTCACATGTCATGATGTCGTGAACATGCAATACACCAGCGGAACGACTGGTTTCCCAAAAGGTGTCATGCTGACACACTATAACATTGCCAATAATGGATTTCTCACTGGCGAACACATGAAATTTACGCAAGATGACAAACTCTGTGTCTGCGTTCCTTTGTTTCATTGTTTTGGTGTGGTGCTGGCTACGATGAATTGTCTGACACACGGATGTACCGAAGTGATGGTGGAGCGTTTTGATCCGCTTGTCGTATTGGCGTCTGTCCATAAGGAACGCTGTACAGCTCTTTATGGTGTGCCTACCATGTTCATTGCGGAATTAAACCACCCGATGTTTGACATGTTCGATATGTCCAGCTTGCGCACCGGCATCATGGCGGGCTCTCTTTGTCCCATTGAGCTGATGAAGCAGGTGGAGGAGAAGATGTTCATGAAAGTGACCAGTGTGTACGGCTTGACCGAAACATCGCCAGGTATGACTCATTCCCGTATAGACGACCCTGCAGAAGCGCGTTATACGACTGTAGGGCGTGACTTTGAGCATACCGAAGTGCGTGTGATAGATCCGGAAACAGGTGAGGAATGTCCGGTGGGCGTTCAAGGCGAGATGTGTTGCCGGGGCTATAATGTGATGAAAGGCTATTATAACAATCCGGAAGCTACAGCCGAAGTTATTGACAAAAACGGATTTTGCCATTCGGGTGACTTGGGCGTGAAGGATGAGAATGGGTATTATCGTATTACGGGCCGCATCAAGGACATGATTATTCGTGGCGGTGAGAACATCTATCCACGTGAGATAGAAGAGTTCCTCTATCAACTTCCCGGTGTGAAAGATGTGCAGGTGGCAGGCATCCCTTCCAAGAAATATGGTGAAGCCGTGGGGGCTTTCATCATCCTGCACGAAGGAGCAGATTTGCACGAGAGTGATGTACGAGACTTCTGTATGGGTAAAATCTCACGTTACAAGATTCCGAAATATATCTTCTTTGTGAAAGAGTTTCCCATGACGGGCAGTGGTAAGATACAAAAATTCCGATTGAAAGATTTGGGCCTTCAATTATGTAAGGAGCAAGGCATAGAGATTATTTAATCGCATGCATATGAAAAGACTCTACTTTCTACTTCTATTATCAGGATGCATAACCGCCTCTACATGGGCACAACGTGTCGTACACGTAACAACTACTGAGACGACACCTTGGCAAGAAACACAAGCGCGTTTGGTATCCGATCCTGCATTCGAACCACTGCTGAAAGTGGATGACACCCAGGAAGGCATTCCCTTCCGGGCATGGGGAACTACATTTAACGAATTGGACTGGGATGCTTTCTTAATGTTGACACGGGACGAACAGGATGAAATAATGTTTAACCTCTTCCATCCCCAGGGCGATTTGAAATTTACGCGAGGACGTATCTCCATGAATGCCAACGACTATTCCCGCTCGTGGTACAGCAGTGATGAAGTACAAGGTGATTTGGAGCTTCGCTATTTTAACATCGAACGCGACAAGCGAAATATCATCCCTTTAGTACGTGCTGCCCAAAAGTACAATCCGAAGTTAACCTTTTGGATTTCGCCTTGGTCGCCTCCCAGCTGGATGAAAATTACGAATGACTACCCGGTAGTAAGCAGCCGCTTCAATGAAATGGATAAACGAGTGGATTATTTGTTGTTTGGTTCGGTAGAAGAGATTGATGAGGACGAGATGAAATTTTTAAATGAACGTGCAAAACAATTTCCACGTAAACTAGCCACGCAGGACTATTTTATTCAAGATCCTCGCTACTTACAAGCCTATGCCAACTATTTCTGCAAGTTTATTGATGCTTATCAGGAACAAGGAATTCCGATAGATATGGTTATCTATCAGAACGAAGCTTACAGTTATACCCCTTATCCGGGTTGTGCGTGGACAGCTGAAGGAACCGTTCGCTTCAACCGTGATTATCTGGCACCGACACTGAAAAAACATCACCCGAATGTAAATCTCTATTTGGGAACATTTAACACCAATCGGCAGGATTATGTGGAGCGCATCTTAAGTGATGAACAATTGCGCCAACACATAGACGGACTGGCATTTCAATGGGAAGGCCGCGAGATATTACCAGCTATTCGCAAGCAATATCCAGATTATCATTACATATGTTCTGAAAGTGAATGCGGCAACGGGGATATGGATTGGAAAGCCGGAGAGCATACATTCTTCCTGATTGCAGACAATGTGGGAAATGGGTGTGATGAATGGTATAATTGGAACTTCCTGCTTCCCGACCGGGGCACAAGTCCATGGGGGTGGAGTCAAAATGCATTAATTCAAGTAGACTCAAAGGCACGCAAATTCCGATATACGGCCGAATATTATGCGGTGAAACATTTTTCTCATTACGTAACTCCTGGCAGCCAAATGGTTGCTTACAGTCCGAAAGGCAAAAAGAACATGCCGATGGTAGTATACCGCACTACGGAAGGCCAATATGTAGTGATAGTCGGAAACTTTGGTGATATCAGCCAAAAGTTCACAATTCAGTTAGGGAAAAAATATTTGAACGCAAATTTGGCCGTCCATTCGTTCAACACTTATATAGTAAAATAAGAAAAGTATAGCTCTCTTCGAGAGAAACGGGCGTACATACATGATTGTTTAAAAATGCATGTACGCCCGTTTTATGAGTAGAAACCTCTCATTGCTCCGGATAGTGCATATTATCTTCTTTCATCTGCTCTAATACTTCATGCAGATATTTGGCCGACTCCCAGCGTGCCATAGGAAGGTCGTGCAGCAAGTAGTTGCCACAATCCTGCGGGGAGGCTCCAGGCACCTCACCTTCGTAATTGGCAATGAAACGGAACGTGTCTTGCATTAAAGAAAGAATGTCTTGCGGTACAAGGTCGCCGCGCATTAACAGGTAATTGCCGGTCAGGCATCCCATTGGCCCCCAATAGATAATGCGGTCTTTCCATTGTGGCTCGTTACGCAGGTAAGTGGCCGCCAAATGTTCGATGGTATGCAAGGCTCCTTGTCCAAGAGCCGGTTCACGATTGGGTTCTTTCATGCGGATGTCAAAAGTAGTAATGACTTCACCGTTTACTTCATCCTTGCGGGATACATAGATGCCACGCAACAGTCGGATGTGGTCGATGGTAAAACTGGGTATCTTGTTCATATTATATAAGGTATAAATTATAAGTGGTTAAAGTTCTGTGGGCAAAGTCGATAAGAAAGCCCATGTCGTGTGAAACGAACGGTCGGCCATGACGCTCCAAAAGTCCTTATACTGGGCAAAGTTATCATCGTGTGCTCCCGGTGTGTCACTAATGATGCGGAAACTGAGAAAAGGCGTACCGTATATGTAGCAGGTCTGGGCAATGGCGGCCGATTCCATGTCTACAGCCATGCCTTGCGGGAAGTGCCTTTTAATAGCAGCTAACTCTTCGCTGTTTTCTACGAAGCGGTCACCTGTACAGATGAGGCCACCATGAATGCGGTTTTCCAAGGATGCGGACTGGTTCAGGCCAACAGCATGCTGCAACAAGCGTGCGTCAGCCTCGTAAAAGAGGGGCATTCCCTGTATCTGTCCGTATTCCGTGCCATCGTTTCCACAATATACATCGTGATATACTAAGCGACTGCTTGCCACCACATCGGCCACCCGCAAACAAGTGTCAATGCCTCCGGCCACACCAGTACTGATAATGCACGCCGGACGGTAACGGCGTATCAGTTCAGCGGCTCCTACGGCGGCGTTCACTTTACCGATGCCGCATTGCGTGAGTATTAACTCGTTGCCGCCAACACGGCCTTCCGCATAGCGGAATTTTCCTTCTACCGTTTCTCTCTTATCACTTAATCGCTCGGACAGCTGCCGGTGTTCGCTGTCCATGGCGCTGATAATGCCAATCTTCATCTTTCCCTTCTTTTTATATTTCGGCACAAAGGTACGATTTTTCAGTGTAAATCCTTCAGCCTATTTTATGGTAAATAAATCGGTTTGCATTATCTTTGCATGCGGAATTGAAATTTATAATCGGATTATGGACATAAAAAGAATACTCCCCGACCTCCTTGCGATAGTGCTGTTTGCCGTACTTTCATTCGCTTACTTCTTTCCGGCCGACATTGAAGGCCGCATCCTCTTTCAACACGATACAGCCGCCGGAGCCGGTGCGGGACAGGAAGCCGCCGCATACTATGAACAGACGGGGGAACGCTCCCGCTGGACGAACTCTCTTTTCGGCGGAATGCCTACGTATCAGATTTCGCCTTCGTACGATTCTGCCAAGCCTCTGCAATGGATACAGAAAGTCTACCAAGGATTTTTGCCATCTTATGTGCATCTGACGTTTATCCTGATGTTAGGCTTTTATATCCTGCTCCGCGCTTTCGGGGTATCAGCGTGGCTATCGGCTTTAGGAGGCTTCCTATGGGCATTCTCGTCCTATTTCTTTATCCTCATATCGGCGGGACATATATGGAAGTTCATCACCTTGGCCTATATTCCGCCTACGATAGGGGGCATTGTGCTGGCCTATCGGGGGCGGCTGTTGTGGGGCGGCATTGTGACTGCCTTGTTTCTGGCGTTGCAGATTATGTCAAACCACGTGCAGATGTCTTATTACTTCCTGCTGGTTATCCTCTTTATTGCGGGCGCTTATTTCGAGAAGGCATGGAGGGAGAAGACGTTGCCCCAATTCTTCCGTGCCAGTGCGGTGTTGGTGGTGGCGGCATTGATTGGCGTAGCGGCCAACTTGTCCAACCTATACCATACTTATACGTATAGCAAAGAGACCATGCGTGGCAAGAGCGAACTCGTCCAAACAGGTGAGGCGGCTCAGCAAACAAGCAGTGGCTTGGACCGTGACTACATCACGCAATGGAGTTACGGCATCGGCGAGACTTTGACCTTGCTTATACCAAACTTTAAGGGCGGCTCCTCGGTCCCTTTGTCTGCCAATGAGACGGCGATGGAAAAGGCCAATCCGATGTACAGCGGCCTTTATGGTCAGTTGACGCAATATTTCGGTGACCAACCTATGACCTCCGGCCCGGTATATGTGGGGGCGTTTGTGCTCTTCCTCTTTCTTTTGGGATGTTTCATTGTGAAAGGACCGCTGAAGTGGGCGTTGATAGGCGCAACGTTTTTCTCCATCGTCTTGTCGTGGGGAAAGAATTTCATGCCGTTGACTGATTTCTTTATCGACTATGTGCCCATGTACAGCAAGTTCCGGGCTGTTTCTTCTATTTTAGTTGTAGCAGAGTTTACCATTCCCTTATTGGCCATCTTCGCCTTAAAAAAGATATTGGAAGAGCCTTCTGTCCTCCGTACGCATCTCAAGGCACTATGCGCATGCCTGATTCTTACAGCGGGAGTCTCTTTGTGGTATGCCGTACCCGGCGCGCCTTCTCCTTCCACCTATGTGCCCGCTCAGGAAATGCAGATGTTGCAACAGGCCGCGGCACAGGGTTATCTGCCTTCCGCAGAGTTGCCTGCGATTCTGAATAATCTTTCGGAGATGCGCGCCGCTTTGGTGAGCAGTGATGCTTTGCGTAGCTTGATGATTGTCGTTATCGGCTTCATGCTGATAGGGCTTTATGCCATGGGGAAATTGCGTTCGTCGTTAACGGTAGGCGGCATCGCCTTGCTTTGTCTGATAGACTTGTGGGGCGTCAACAAGCGCTATTTGAACGATAGCCAGTTTGTTCCCCGCTCCACGCAGACTACAACTTTTGCCAAGACGCAGACCGATGAGCTGATTTTGCAAGATCCGGCGCTGGATTACCGCGTATTGAATTTGTCCACTAACACGTTCAACGAAAACAATACTTCCTATTGGCACAAAAGCGTAGGAGGTTACCACCCGGCCAAGTTGCGTCGTTATCAGGAGATGATAGACCACCATATTGCTCCTGAAATGCAGGCGGCCTACTCTGAAATAGCTCAGGCCGGTGGACAGATGGACAGTGTGGACGCGTCTAAATTCCGTGTGCTGAACATGCTGAACACACGCTACTTCATTCTTCCCGCAGGCCAAGGCCAGACTGTCCCGGTGCAGAATCCGTATGCTTACGGAAATGCCTGGTTTGTAGACAAGGTGCAGTATGTAGATAATGCGAACGAAGAGATAGATGCTCTGAACACCGTGCTTCCCGCCCACACTGCTGTCGTGGATGCCTGCTTTAAGAATGCTCTGCAAGGAGTGACCGACATGCCGAAGGATAGCCTTGCCGCCATTCGCCTGACCAGCTATGCTCCCAATCATTTGGTATATGAGTCAGATAACGCCCAAGACGGAGTAGCCGTATTCTCAGAAATCTATTATCCGGATGGTTGGCAAGTAACCATAGACGGCAAAGAGTCCGAACTCACTCGAGCCGATTACATCTTGCGTGCCCTTTATATCCCCGCCGGAAAGCATACCATCGAAATGCGCTTTGATCCGCAAAGCCTGCATATCACTGAAGGCATTGCCTACGGGGCTTTGACATTATTATTGTTGGGGATATTAGCAGGTGTTTGGCAAGGGCGTAAACGGCTTTCTAAAGTCTGAAAGTCACGTTGTTCTTCGTAAAGGTCTGTATCACCTTTACGAAGATTGCACGGGGAATTCATATCATTGCAGATTGTCGGTCTTTTCCTGATTTCACTTTTTCGGGATATTATTAGTCTTTGGCTTGGTGAACCGTTAATTGTGGGAAGGGGAAGCCGATGCCTTTTCTATTGAATTCGGCATAGATACGCTTGTTCATATCGAAGTATACGCTCCAATAATCATCATTTTTTACCCAAACGCGGATAGTTATGTTTACGCTGCTGTCGGCCAAGGCATGCAGAGCAACAAAAGGTGCAGGCTCGTTAAGGATACGTGAGTCGGTGGCCAACAAATCTCGGACGGTGCGTTCCACCATGTCATAGTCTGTATCATATTCCACTCCGATGGTCCAATCTACTCGGCGAAGCTCTTCGCGGCTATAGTTTATGACCGTTCCGCTGCTCAAAGCTCCGTTGGGGATATAAATCACTTTGTTGTCGAAAGTGGTGAGGATGGTGTGGAAGATTTGAATTTCGCGCACCGTGCCTGTTTCTCCCTGGCTCTCGATGACATCGCCTACTTTATAAGGACGGAACAATAGCACGATGAGGCCTCCGGCAAAGTTCTGCAAGTTCCCGGACAAGGCCATACCAACAGCCACACCGGCCGATGCCAACAGGGCGGCAAACGAAGTCGTTTCTACGCCGAGCTTGCTGATGACGGCTACAATAAGTAGTACGGTCAGCAGAATGCTTACCAAGCTTTTGACGAAACTCTGTACGCTGGGATCTACCTTGCGGCGCGATAGGATGCGTGCCACCAGTTTATTGAGGAAAGAGATAAGGATGCGTCCTATAATGAAGATAAGAGCCGCGGCCAGCAGATGGCTTCCGGCTTCTACGCCCCAGTCCCAAAACTTTTGTATTAGTTTCTCTAATTTTGTTATGTCTGTGCCGGAAGGTTCGGCAGCCAGTATGAATGATAACATCTTTCTATGAATAATATTAGCGGTTTAGTAAATAACTCTTGAAGTCTGCGAAGTTTCTCGACAAAGGAACACTCTGCTTCTCACCTTGCATGAAGGCTTGCAGTTTGGCGGGTATATAGACGGGCTCACCGATGATACGCTCTACGGTGTCCTTGAACTTGGCGGGGTGGGCAGTCTCCAGGAAAATGCCTTCTTCGCCCGGTTGCAATCCTTCGGCCAAGGCACGGTAACCGCAGGCACCGTGAGGATCGAGCAGATAGTCGTGCTGCTGCCATGTCTGACGCATGGTTTCGGCTATTTGCTCGTCTGTGTAGGTGGTACCGCTGATGTCAGCGCAGATGGCCTTATGGCTTTCCTTGTAAAGGTCGAGCACGCGGGCGAAGTTGCTTGGTGCACCTACATCCATGGCGTTGGCAATGGTGGCGATGGAAGGACGGGGCGTGTAGATGCCTGTCTGCAAGTATTGGTAGAATACGTCGTTGCGGTTGTTGGCAGCGATGAAACGGCGGACGGGTAGTCCCATGCGTTTACCAAAGAGGCCGGCCGTGATGTTGCCGAAGTTACCGCTGGGCACACAGATGACCACATTGTCTGCCTTGCCCGCTTGCTTCAGTTGGGCATAAGCGTAGAAGTAGTAGAACGCCTGTGGCAGGAAGCGGGCCACGTTGATGGAGTTGGCGCTGGTAAGCTGCATGTGAGCGTTCAATTCGCTGTCCATGAAGGCGGATTTCACCAAAGCTTGACAGTCGTCGAACGTGCCGTCCACCTCAATGGCTGTGATGTTCTGTCCTAAGGTTGTAAACTGCTTCTCCTGTATTTCACTGACTTTTCCTTTGGGGTAGAGCACATAGACATGGATGCCTTCCACACCCAGGAACCCATTGGCTACGGCACTGCCTGTGTCGCCGGAGGTGGCTACCAGCACGTTGACCTGGCTCTTGCCTTTCTTGCGGATGAAGTAGCCCAACAGGCGTGCCATGAAGCGGGCGCCTACGTCTTTGAAGGCCAGTGTGGGTCCATGGAAGAGTTCGAGCGACCAGATGTGCTCGCTCACCGGTATCAGGGGAGTGTCGAACTGCAGCGTGTCGTAGACGATGTCTTTCAGTGTGTCGGCAGGTATGTCTTCGCCGAAGAAAGCGTCGGCCACGCGGTAAGCTATCTCCTGGAAACTGAACCGGTCTATCTCTTGGTAGAAGTCAGCAGGCAATGCTGGGATGCGGTCGGGCATGTAGAGGCCTTTGTCGGAGGCGAGTCCTTTCACTACGGCGTCTTCCAAGCTGACGCCGTTCTCTTGCTTGTTCGTGCTATAGTATCTCATACGTTTTCGTTCATAAATTCGTTCATAAATTCGTCTTCTTTCATCAGTCCGTAGTAGCCGTTTTGTGCGGCCACTTCATCGAAAGTCTGCACTGCGTCCGCCTCGATGCCCCGATGCCAGATAAGGAACGGTACCGGCTCGGCTGTGTGTGTGCGCAGCTGGCAGGGGGTGGGGTGGTCGGGGAGTACGGCGATGGCCACGGGATCGTCCCAGTCCTTCACTGCTTCGTAGACGGGGCCTACGGCACGGCGGTCGAGGTTCTCGATGGTGCGCAGTTTGAGGTCTACATCGCCTTCGTGTCCGGCCTCGTCGCTGGCTTCGATGTGGAGGTAGACAAAGTCGTCGGTGCGCAGGGCCTCGATGGCTGCTGCTGCCTTATTCTCGTAGTTAGTGTCGTAGAGGCCGGTGGCGCCCTCTACGGTAATGCGGCGCAGTCCGGCGTAATGGCCGATGCCGTTGATGAGGTCTACGGCAGAGATGACGGCTCCACGCCGTATCTGCGGATACTTCTCGGAGAGCGGCTCCATCTGCGGACGGTAACCGGGGCTCCAGGGCCAGATACTGTTGGCGGGGTCTTTGCCTTCGGCCTTGCGACGGAGGTTGAGAGGATGATTTTCCAACAACGTCTGCGAACGGAGGATGAGGTCGTTCAGCAGGTCGGCCGTCTGGCGGGGTGTCAGTTCGGTTCTTCCTTCGGGCGTGCGGATGTTTTCTGTACCGGGCATGGGTTTCACTAACAACGGGCGCCAGGGCTTGAGAGGCACGTCGTGGGGCGGCACGCACTCGATGCGCTTGTCTCCGCCGCGTACAACGAGCAGATGACGGTATTGCACGCCGGTGTAGAAGCGTACGCGGTCGTTGCCTAACCGGGCTTGCAGGTATCGTATCAGTGTGTCGGCTTCGGAGGTGGTGATGTGTCCGGCGGAGTGGTTCTTTAGTAGGTCGCCTTCCAAGCAGACCAGGTTGCAGCGCATGGCCATCTCGCCCGGCCGGAGGTCGACGCCGATGCTGGCGGCTTCGAGGACGCCGCGGCCCTCGTACACCTTCGGGAGGTCGTAGCCCATGACGGACATGTTGGCCACTTCGCTGCCGGGGTGGAAACCTGCGGGCACGGTGACGAGCCGGCCTGTGCGCCCTTGCCGTGCCAGCAGGTCCATGTAGGGCGTGTGTGCCGTCTGTAGCAGTGTCTTTCCGCCGAGGGCTGGCACGGCCCAGTCGGCCATGCCGTCACCCAGGATGATGATGTGTTTCATTGTCGGTAGTTATTGGTTTGTTCTTTTCTTCGTTTTTTTGTGAACGGGGCGCTATACGTTGGCGATGCTCATGATGTCGGCAAAGACACCTGCCGCCGTCACGCTCGCTCCCGCTCCGTAGCCTTGTATCATCATGGGGTATTCGCGGTAGCGTTCGGTGGTGAGCAGGATGATGTTGTTACTGCCCTCCAGGTTGTAGAAGGGGTGCGAGGCGTCTACTTCCTGCAAGCCTACGCTTGCCTTGCCGTTCTCCAGACGCGCCACGAAACGCCAATGTTTGTGTTCGGCCTCGAGCACTTGCCGGCGTTCCTCGAAGTCGGCGTCCAGTGTGGGCACTTTCTTCCAGAAGTCCTCCAACGTGCCGCTGAAGAAGTCATCGGGCACGAAGAGGTGCTTCTCCACGTCTTCCTGCTCCAGACGGTAGCCTGCCTCACGGGCGAGGATGACGAGCTTACGGATGACATCCTTTCCGCTGAGGTCGATGCGGGGGTCTGGCTCGGAGTAGCGTTCTTCCTGTGCCATGCGGATGGTGCGGCTGAAGGGAATGTCGGCGCTTATCTTGTTGAAGATGTAGTTCAGCGTGCCGCTCAGCACGGCTTCTATCTTCAGTATCTTGTCACCGCTGTGGATGAGGTCGTTGATGGTATTGATGATGGGCAGGCCCGCGCCTACGTTGGTCTCGAAGAGGTATTTCACGCCTTTGCGGCGGGCGGTCTGCTTCAGCTCGCGGTAGTTGTCGTAGGACGATGAAGCGGCTATCTTGTTGGCCGCCACTACGGACACGTTATGCCCTAACAGGTCTTTGTAGAGGGCTGCGATGTCGGGGCTGGCGGTGCAGTCGACGAAGACGGAGTTGAAGATGTTCATGCCTATGATTTCGTGCAGCAGGATGTCGGGCGAGCTGTCCTTGCCCTGCTCCTTCAGCTCTTCACGGTAGCGGTCGAGGTCGATGCCCGCGCGGGTGAAGAGCGATTTCGACGCATCGGCTATGCCTACAACGTTCAGTTGCAGTCCGTTCTCCTGCATCAGCTTCTGCCGCTGGCTGCGTATTTGCTCGATGAGGCTTCCGCCCACGGTGCCTATGCCGCAGATGAAGAGGTTCAGCACTTGGTATTCGGAGAGGAAGAACGAGTCGTGTATGACATTGAGCGACTTGCGCAGCGAGCGGCTGTCCACCACGAACGAGATGTTGGTCTCCGAGGCTCCCTGCGCGCAGGCTATGACGTTGATTCCGTTTCGCCCCAGGGTGCCGAAAAGTTTTCCGGCGATGCCCGGTGTGTGTTTCATGTTTTCGCCCACGATGGCTACGGTGGCCAGATTCTTTTCGGCCTGGATGGGAGAGATTTCGCCCATCTCTATCTCCTTCTGGAATTCCTCGGACAGCACTTGGCATGCCAGGTCAGCGTCTGCATTGCGCACGCCGATGGAGGTGGAGTTTTCCGACGAGGCTTGC
>CALUOV010000044.1 GCA_944322275.1 uncultured Bacteroides sp.
ATGCACTGCTTTTTGTCGGGATGATAACTGCGGTTGTAGGTCATGCCCATCACACCGAATCCCAATGCCGACACCTCAAAAGCCGCTTTGCCTGTGCCAAGCGTGCGATGTGCAGTGATGGCTGTGGCCTTTGCATCTTCGGCAGATGCAGCTTTGCTTCCGGTAACCACACGAGTGGCAGCCTGTACCTTATCCAATGCCGGGGAGACAGTCAGAGCTGCTCCCACAGCAGCCGCCGTCTTCAGGAAACCGCGACGACTGAAACCTTCTTCTTTATTCATCTTTATTATTTTTAGTTAGTTGAACATACTATTTTAATGTCTTGGTGCAAAGGTATCGGGTATGGACAAAATAGATTTTGCCCGTTGGCTCAAAGTATTTTGTTCTGAAGGTCAATAGGCAAAAGAGGGTGTATCAAATGAAGATTCAACAAGATCGTTTCAGTTATTCTTGACTTTCGTCCTTTCACTGTAGGAGTGTGAAGGTTTCACAGTAGCACTGTGACGATGTAACATCAGGGATGTGAAGGCCTCACACTTTAGAAATTTCAGGTGTGAAAATCCGGTAGGGGGGGGAATATAAACAGAGAGCATGTCCATTCCGGCACACCCTCTTTTCGATAAAATCAATCGCTTAACTGTTCGTAGGAGAACATCCATACATTTCTTTATAGACTTTTGAGAAATGCGACAGATTCTTGAAACCGACATCGAAGCATATCTCCGTCACTTTCCGTTTACCAGACCGGATGAGAGCATGGGCGGCTTCCAGCCTGCGGCGGACAATCCATTTCTGGGGCGACAGGTCGCTTATCTTCTTGAAATCACGCTTGAATGTGGCAAGGCTACGCCCCGTATATTTTGCAATATCCTCCATTGTCAAGTCATACATGTAATTCTTGTTCAAGAAATCAAGAATGTCGATTTTCCACGGATCCGCAAAATCAAACAAGGAGGCATAGAGATTTTTGTCTGTATTCAGCAGTATGTACAATCCTTCCGTCATCTTGAGTTTCAATATCTCCTCAGACGGTTTTATACCTGCATCGAAATAAGGAATAACGGACTCGAAAAGGCTACGGATATCTGGGCGATCATTGGGCAGGATACGAAGGCTGGTTTTGTCTCTTTTGGCGTCCGGAAGGTTCTTCTTGTCAAGTGTCTGATAGAAATCCCTCAAAAAAGCCCTTGCAAATTTCAATACAACTGAACGATAGGATGCTCCATCTTTAATATGCTTTTGAAGCCACATTCGATGATCCCTACGCATAAAAGCACAATCACCTTCCTGGAGGATTGTTTTTTTACCATTTTCATCAATCTCCAGTTTTCCGGAACAGAGGTATATAAGGGTGTGTTCGCTATTTTCATGCGCACAACCTCGTTCATCCGTGAAATAGCTTGCGATAAGTATATTAGAGCAATTGAAGACATCCAGTTTTTCCATAAACGCCATTTATTTTGCACGCAAAAATACAGTTTCTTATTCGTATTCACTTTATTATAAAGCTCAATTTTGTTTGTTGTGCGGATTAAGCTTTTAAAAAAGAGACTGATTTAAAATATCTTGAAAATCAGTCCCTATTAATAACATTGTATATAAGACCAGCAGAATTATACGTCTTTCACAAGTGTATCCTCTTACTAAAGTCCAAAGGCGTCTGGATAACATACCATCCCACGCAAGTCTTCCAGCCCATTCTTTTTTAACTCCGCAACCATACAATAATCATCAGGAGCCTCAAACGGGAATCTTATCCCAAACAACGAAGCTTTTTTATAACCGAATCTTGGATAATAATCCTTATGTCCAAGAAGTACGGTCACCGCATAGCCCAACTCTGACGCCCTCCTATGCGCTTCACGGATAAGCTTTCCGCCTATTCCCATCCTCTGATATTCAGGAAGAACAGACAACGGAGCAACAGCTAATGCCGTAAAAACTTTCTCACCATCCTGCACTTTCACTTTAGATAACATAATGTGACCTACGATTTGTCCTTCAGTCGTCTCCGCCACCAAAGACAAATCCGGTATGTAAGCGTCCGATTCGCGTAACCTTTCAACAAGAAAATGTTCGGTGTGGTCATTTTCTTCCATATTCCTGAAAGCCAATTCTATCACTTCGGCTACTTGGCTAAAATCCGTTGCCTTTTCTTGTCGAATTACAAAAACATCGTTCATTTCCCGTTTCTTCAATATTCCATGCAAAAGTAGTAAATTCCATCCAGAAAGAAATGAAATGCACTTATATTTTAGCATCCAAAGAGCATTGTCCATAGACGAAGTTGTAATACATTTTCTTATACGCAAACTGCTTATAAGAATCGAACAGAAAACAGGACAAGTATGCCTACTGCACAAGCAGCCAACATCCTCATAATAAGACTCATACAAGAGCAAGTTCCACAACATCATTTCAAACTTTCAGATAAGCAAAAGTCCCCTCAGTCCTACTTAAGAAGGACTACAGTCCTAGCAAGGAAGGACTCGAGTCCTAGTTAAGGAGGACTGCAGTCCTTGCATGGAAGGACTGAGAAACTAATAAGCTGACAACAAATGTAAACTATTCTGCCTTCATCCCAATAGAAGCGATGTAATCAACAGTCTGCCGGCCGCAAAGTCCCATTGTCATTCATTGTTGTCTATCTTCTTAATGACCCGGCAAGGATTACCCACCGCCACACAATTGGCTGGGATGGAACGAGTGACCACACTTCCCGCCCCAATGACACTGTTACGTCCGATGGTAACACCCGGCAAGATAATGGCTCCCCCACCAATCCAAGCCCCATCTTCTATCCGGACGGGCAAAGCATAGGTGCGACAGATTTCCTCTCCTTCGGACCAATCCTCCACCATGCGTTCATGCACTTTAGTAGAATGGGTAGCTGTATAAATCTGCACATTGGAAGCAATCAAGACATTACTGCCGATGTCGATACGGTTATTGTCCACAAAAGTGCAATTCATGTTGATAATCACTTTGTCACCTACAAAAATATGTTTCCCGTATTCACAATGGAAATCAATGTCCACGTGCACATCTTTACCCATACTGCCAAACATTTGGCGCAATAATTCCTGCCGATGTTCCCTATCAGCATAATCAGCAGCGTTGAACTGCGCCAGGAGTCGCCGAGTGCACAAAATCGTTTCTATTATTTTCGGGTCCCGACTCCCGATAAACGGCTCACCCGCCATACACTTCTCATATTCAGTCTTCATACCTAAACGATTTTAAAACCAGGAACAAATTTATATATTAGAAATGGCATCTTATTTACCCTATGTTAAAAACGGCTTTGGGCTCTTATCCGACTTAGCGATTGTTGAGTAATTCCCAAGAAAGAAGCGATATATCCCAAATTCACTCTTTGAAAAAGTCCGGGACTATCCTTCATCAAGTGCCCATAACGTTCTCGAGCAGATAAATTCAGCCGACGGATATGTGCGCCCTGCAAGCGAAGAAAAATCTCTTGCTGTAACACCCGCATCCAATTTGCAAGGTCAATGTAAGAGCAATACAACCCGTCCAACTGCTCCACTGAAACCGTATAGGCTATGGTTCTCTCCAGCGTTTCCACATATTCGAATCCAGCTTTATGACGGCACAAGTCCCATGAGCCACAAGCGACATCCCCTTCTTGCGAAAACCACGTTGTGATTTCCTTTCCATCATGCAACACATAGGAACGAGTAATACCCTGTTCGATAAAATAAATCTGCCGATCGAACTTTCCTGCACAAACAAGAAGCGTCTTATACGGAAATATATGCCGTTCAAAAAGTCCGGTCAATGCCTCCAACGCTTCGTTTGAAACCGGATAATAAGCCTTTATTCTGCCGATTATGTTTTCCATGCAAATACTTCTTTTGGCAAATATACAAAATAAAGGAGAAAAATGGCTTACATGCCTGTCCCTTCCTGCCAAATGAAACGAGAATCATAAATAGCCTTCCAACTCTAGCAAAAACTTTTTCGTTTCTATTCCACCTCCGTATCCTGTCAAAGACCGATTACTACCTATCACTCGATGGCAAGGAACAAATATGGATATGGCATTGGCGCCGTTGGCATTCGCTACGGCACGCACAGCAGACGGCATACCCAGTTGTCGTGCCATATCACCGTAAGAAACTGTTTGCCCATAAGGAATTTCAAGCAATAAGTTCCACACCCGTTTTTGAAAATCAGTACCTGCGAATAATAAAGGTATGTCAAACGCAGTTCGTTCCCGATGAAAATATTCGTCCAACTGACAAACCGTTTTTTGGATAATCTCCGAAGGTCCTTCTACATAATCGGCCTTCAACAGCGTTTGCAATCGTTTGTCTACACGTCCCGGATGTTTTTCCACCCTCCAGTTACAAAGGCAGAGTTTGCCCTCATAAGAACCTAGAATCATTTCCCCACAAGGAGCTGAATAATACATAATCTGAATGCTACTTCCAATCATATCGGCTTATTTATAACGATTTCTCAACTACTTTATTAGTTTTCCAGGATGCACATCGGGCAGAAACACGGCTATAATGCCCAATAATGGCAACCAAGTACTGACATGGAAAATAAACTCTATACTTGTCAAATCTGCCAACCAGCCAAAGAAAGCTGAGCCAATGCCCCCCAGTCCAAACATCAGCCCAAAAAACACACCTGCAACCATACCAACTTTATCCGGCTTCAAATCAGTAGCATAAACTACAATAGCCGAAAAAGCTGACGCTATGATCAGCCCTGTAATGACCGCCATCACAATGGTCCAACCTAAATTGAGATAAGGCATGGCCAATGTAAAGGGAGCTGCTCCGAGGATAGAAAAAAGAATAACATATTTTCGTCCGTAACGGTCTCCCAAGAAACCTCCCAACAAAGTACCTCCGGCAAAGGCGGCCAAATAAGCAAAAAGACAATATTGAGACTGCTGCACTGTGACTCCAAACTTCTCCATCAAGTAGAATGTAAAATAACTCGTCATGCAGGCATTGAAGAAATATTTCGAGAAAATCATCAATACCAAGATACCTAACGCCATGCGTACTGTTTTTTCAGGCAGGTTACAGGGTATACCTTGCCGTTGCCTATGACGGGTCTTTATCTCATTCAACACCAAACTATACCAACATCCGATTCGTGTCAGCAACAAAGAAGCGAGTAGAGCCGCTAATGCAAACCACCCAACGGCATGTTGTCCATAAGGAATAACAATCAATGCAGCCAATAATGGACCAAAAGCACTTCCACCATTACCCCCTACCTGAAAAATAGATTGAGCCAAGCTTTTCTTACCACCCGATGCCATTTGGGCCACCCGTGAAGCTTCGGGATGAAATACGGAAGAGCCGCAACCAATCAGGGCAACCGATAAAAGTATCAGTAGGAAATTGGGAGCAAAAGCCAAGGTTATCAGACCGGCCAATGTGAAGCACATACCCGTAGCCAGCGAATAAGGCTGCGGATGACGGTCGGCATACTGCCCGACAAAGGGCTGAAGTACGGAAGATGTCAATTGAAATACCAAAGTGATAATGCCAATCTGCGCGAATGTAAAGCCAAACTTGTCTTTCAGTAAAGGATAAATAGCTGGAATGACAGACTGAATCATATCATTCAGCAAATGGCAAGTTCCTATGGTGAACAATATGGCATAAGCCGTACCTTCCACAACCTGAGGATGCCCCTTAATCTTGTTCAATACCCAATTCATCATATATGTATCTCCTAATATGAACATGAAACGGATACAAAAGTAATGCGTTGGACTCAAATGCGCAAATGAAGAACATTTTTTGGTTCAAACATTTGTGTATCCGATAAATAATTCGTTCCTTTGCATCCGCTTTCGCGCAATCGCTGTCAGGAAAAACAGAGAAAAGCCTGGTATGTTGCGTAGTAACGATAAACAATTTAATCAAAGTAAAACAATGGATTTAATTAAAATTGCAGAAGAAGCATTTGCTACCGGCAAACAACATCCCAGCTTCAAGGCAGGAGACACAGTAACCGTAGCATATCGTATCGTGGAAGGAAACAAAGAACGTGTACAGTTGTACCGTGGTGTAGTCATCAAAATCTCCGGTCATGGCGAAAAGAAACGTTTTACCGTACGTAAGATGTCTGGTACTATCGGAGTAGAGCGTATTTTCCCATTGGAATCACCTGCTATCGACAGCATCGAAGTGAACAAGATTGGTAAAGTACGCCGTGCCAAATTGTATTATCTGCGTGGCCTTACCGGTAAAAAAGCAAGAATTAAAGAGAAAAGAGCCAACGCTTAACAAAGTAATGAATTTCTTGCCTGAACGAGATAAAAAAAGGGAAACTTATCGATGAGTTTCCCTTTTTTATTGCTATTGTTTAATTTCCCAACCCAATGCACTGGCTCCCAATACAGCCGCATCAGCATCTTTTAACTCCGACATCAATAATTTGGTTTTACCCTTATAGATGTTCAGCACATTTTTATCGATAGAAGCCTTAATCGGTTTGAAAATATATTCACCAGACTTGGCCAAGCCACCAAAAAGAATAATAGCCTCCGGACTGGAGAAAGCAATAGCATCGGCTAAAGCTTCACCCAAAATATTTCCAGTAAACTCAAAAATATCTAACGCCAATTTATCACCTTTCACAGCCGCATCGTACACATCCTTCGAAGTAATCTCTTCAGCGGAAACCGCACGAAGCAAACTTGGTTCAGTACGAGCTGTAAGGAACTCACGTGCCGTACGTGCCACACCTGTCGCAGAGCAATATGTCTCCAAACAGCCATGACGTCCACAACCACATAAACGGCCGTCTCGACGAATGATAACATGTCCCAATTCGCCCGCAAAACCATCGTGCCCATAGACCAGTTGACCGTTAATTACAATTCCACTGCCAACACCGGTACCCAAAGTTATCATAATGAAGTCCTTCATTCCACGTGCCGCTCCATACGTCATTTCACCAATGGCCGCTGCATTGGCGTCATTGGTCAGAGCAGTCGGGATACCCAAACGTTGCTCAAACATTGTGGCCAAAGGAATAACACCTCTCCATGGAAGATTAGGTGCAAACTCGATAGTGCCTGTATAATAATTACCATTGGGAGCACCAATACCGATACCCTTAATCTTATCCACTCCACCATTTGCCTCAAGCAGCGGCAAAAGATTTTTGCACACTTCATCTACATAACTTTCCACTTCCGCATAAGCACCGGTCTTGATAGAGCTGCTCGCAATGACTGTACCACGTGCATCAACAATGCCAAATACTGTATTAGTCCCACCTATGTCAATTCCTACCACATAGGGTTTCTCCATGTTTGTATTCATGATATTCGCAATTTTAAAAAGATTAATATTAATGTTGGTGCAAAAGTCACAAAGAAAAATGAAACAACAAAATCTTTTCTCCTAAAAAACGGTATTTTAATGGCACATACGTTAGCGAAGAAAATATTTCGCTCATCCATCAGCGCCGGGGAATGTCTATTGACTCTTCCGCTTTTCCGTTCAGCCAACGCGAAAAAAAGTCTACCATCCGCCAATAGAAATACTCATCCATACTGCCAAAACTATGCCGCTGACCAGGCAGGATAAGCATTTCAAAACGCTTTCCAGCCCGAATTAAAGCATCGGCTACGCGAATGGTACTCGCCGGATGCACATTATTATCAATATCGCCATGCACCAACATCAAATGTCCTTTCAGCCGGCCGGCAATTTCAGGATTGGTGGCAATCTTATAGACAAAGGTCGTATCACCTTGATCGGAGATTTCCTCTTTTATACCATGATGAGTTTCACTCCACCAACGGTTATAGATGCGATTATCGTGGTTACCAGCACACGATACAGCAGCCTTGTAAAAGTCTGGATATTGCAGAATAGCCGCTGTAGACATGAATCCGCCACCAGAATGTCCGTGTATACCCACCCGGTCAATATCAATAAACGGATAACGGGCAGCCAACTGCTCTACCGCCGCTTTGTGGTCGGCTAAGGGATAGTCGCGCATGTTACCGTAACCATAGTTATGATACCACTTGGAACGACTGGGATGACCGCCACGCTGGCCTACCGAAATCACGATGAATCCAGCTTGAGCCAAACGGTCGGTGCGTACACTCATCCGCGTGAATGGATAATATACGGCTTCTACTTGCGGGCCAGGATATACATAATCGATAATAGGATATACTTTTGTAGAATCAAAGTCATAAGGCTTGTACATCACGCCATAAAGGTCGGTCACCCCATCAGCTGCCTTCACCGTGAAGAGCTCAGGAAACTTATAACCAGCCTCAAAAAGCCGGGAGAAATCACTCTTCTGCAAATCCATCACTTTATTTCCATTACGATCAATCAACACCGCACAAGGCACGGTATTTACCCGCGAATAATTGTCCACCACAAAACGGGCATCATCGTCCATCGCCACTTCGTGAAAATATTCGCCTTGAGTCAGAAGCTTCAAGCCGCTTCCGTCCGCATTAACCCGATAGAGATGTTCGTAATAAGGATTCTCCCCTTCTTCACGTCCGTTGGCAATAAAGTAAATGGTGCGAGCAGCAGAGTCAACTTTCACGACACGCTCCACGTGCCAAGGGCCTTTGGTGATGCGATTTTTCAGATTACCCTGATCATCATATAAATAAAGGTGCGCCCAACCGTCACGCTCGCTCCATTGAATAAATTCTTTTCCCTCATCGAACACGTGAATGGGACGGGTCTCCTGATACGTATTCATCCGTTCCTCCACGATGGGGACAATGGAGTCTTGCCCGATGGTATAAGTACAAACGTCTATACGGTGCAGGTCGCGACTGCTACGAGTCAGGAAGAAACGATTGTTGTCACCCTGCCATATACGAGGGACAAACTCTGCGCCCCGCTCTTTCTGCAGATGCGGACGTCCTTCCAATCCCAATGTCTGATGCTTCCAAGCCGCCGTACGGATTTCTTTCCGGCTATTGTCTGTCATGTCGAAGAGATGCAAATGATACTCGGGCGCATCCATCTCGCCGGGCATCTGATAGCGATAAGTCTCCAGCGTAGGACGCGGAGTAGCCAGCGAATTAATAACCCACAAGTCTTTCACCTTCCGGTTATCAGAAACTATCGTAACAAAGTATTTCGAGTCCGGAGACCAATAGCCATATACACCCCGACGTTTGCCGTTGCACAAAGTATCCGTATTCAACAGGCTGTAGGGAATACCATAGCCGAAACGTTCGCTCCCGTCCGTGGTCAGCTGTATTTCCACAATCGTGCTGTCTTTCTCGTCTTTCTGTGCCTTGCGATAATCGGCCATGGCCATGCGGTAAAGGTTACAATCCTTAGCATAAATAACCGTCTGTCCATCGGGCGACACCGATGCCCAATCTAAACGCTTCGGTTCTTTGGCTTCCTCGGTAAGACGGGTCAGCTTACGGGTGGGATAGTCGTAGGAAAAGTAGAAGATTTCTTTCGCGGAGTCACCGCCTTTCTTTGGCTTAGCCTCTTCCTTTGCCTTGTTTTTCTCCGGCTTCTTGTCCTGCGAGGAAACCACCTCGAAAGTGAACGTGCGTCCATCATCCTTCACCTTCAGATTCCGTATGGGCAAATGACGGGCCTCGAAAGGGTCATGCATCACCTCAGTAAGTTGGGAGGCCAATTCATCTCGGTCGAAAAGCGGAGTCTTGCGGCGCGTGTCAGGGTCAACCACGTACCAAAATGTACCTTCTCCCGTCTTATATTCAAACCAAAAATCATTGCCCGTAGGAAACCAATGAGGATCAACCTGCGTGGAAAACAGCATGGTATTTAGTTTCTCTTTCGTAAACTTCTCTGCCTGAAGATATTCGGGCAGGCGTTCCTGAGCCGGCAGACATTGGCAGGCCAGCCCCAGGAATAAAACAGATAAAATTCGTACTTTCATCATTCTTTCAGGTCGCTATAAATGTTTTTCAGGCTCCAAAGATACAGAAAGAATCGAAAGGAAGAACACTTTTTGTCCAATAGATATAAATATTCGGTCAAAATAGTCTTGCACAGGTGCGAGACTTACCCTATTTTTGCACGTCAAATAGGAGGTCGGACAATGAAACAGACTTATAGAATGGGGTTAGACATTGGCTCTACCACCCTAAAGGCTGTAGTGCTGGATGATGATGATAAAATACTTTTTACACGTTACGAACGACACAACACCCGCATACAGGAAAAACTACTGGACTTACTCTCCGGTCTGCAAAAACAGACGGGCGACGTACAAATGGAGCTTCGGGTTACAGGGTCGGTTGGCATGGGCGTAGCCGAACGATGCGGACTGGGCTTCGTGCAGGAGGTGGTGGCCGCCACGAACTATATACGGCGCATGTACAAGGGGGTTTCTACCTTAATAGATATAGGGGGCGAAGACGCCAAAGTGGTGTTTCTCCGAAAGGAAGAGGTTACCGACTTGCGCATGAACGGCAATTGCGCAGGCGGTACGGGAGCCTTCATCGACCAAATGGCCATTTTGCTGAATGTCTCGCCTGAGGAGCTGGATGCGTTGGCCCAAAAAGCGGAACACGTCTACCCTATTGCCTCACGCTGCGGGGTGTTCAGCAAGACGGACGTACAAAACCTGATGGCCCGTAGCGTCGGCCGTGAGGACATTGCGGCTTCGGTGATGCATGCGGTGGCAGTGCAGGTGGTCGGCACGCTGGCTCACGGATGTGACATTCTGCCTCCGGTGTTGCTGTGCGGAGGTCCGCTGACGTTCCTGACTTCCCTGCGCCGGGCTTTCGCAGACTGTCTACACCTGGCGGATACGGACTTCATCCTTCCGCAGAACAGCCACCTGATTCCAGCCTGGGGAGCTGCCCTTGCGAACAGCCAAACGGATAGCGCACCGCTCTCGGTGCTGCAGACCTCCATCCGTGAGGGACTGGCCGCAGACTACAACCCGGCCCGTGCCCTAGAGCCGCTCTTTGCCGATGGGGAGGACTATGCCCGCTGGAGACGGCGTAACGGCTCGGGAGCCCTCCGGCAAAAGGAACTAACACGAGGAGTGGAAGAGGTAACCATCGGCATCGACTCCGGATCGACCACGACCAAAATCGTGGTGATGAACGGACAGAACGAGTTGCTCTACAGCTTCTACCACAACAATGACGGCAATCCGGTGGGCACCGTAGAAAAAGGCCTAAGGGAACTGCAAGAGCGTTGCAGGCGGACCGGCACAAGGCTGGACGTCAGTGGGAGCTGCTCAACAGGTTATGGCGAGGACCTGATCAGAGCGGCGTTCGGACTGGATGGAGGCGTGGTGGAAACAATGGCGCACTACCGGGCGGCCCGCCACCTGACGGAAGACGTGTCGTTCGTGCTCGACATCGGCGGACAGGACATGAAAGCGCTGTTCGTGGCAGACGGAGTCATCCACCGCATCGAGATGAACGAGGCGTGCTCATCGGGATGCGGTTCTTTCCTGGAGACGTTCGCCAGGTCGTTGGGATACGGGGCGGACGACTTCGCACGTGAGGCCTGCCGCGCTTCCCATCCCTGCGACCTGGGCACGCGCTGCACCGTGTTCATGAACTCGAAGGTGAAACAGGCCTTGCGCGAGGGAGCCCCGACGGCCGACATCGCCGCGGGCCTGGCATATTCGGTAGTGAAGAACTGCCTCTATAAGGTGCTGCGCCTGAAGCGGACGGAGGAGCTGGGACAACGCGCCGTGGTGCAGGGCGGCACGATGAAAAACGATGCTGTGGTGAGGGCTTTCGAGAAGCTGACCGGACTGGAGGCGGTGCGGAGCGACTGTCCCGAGCTGATGGGGGCGGTGGGGTGTGCGCTGTATGCACGCCGTTACGCCCGCTCCAGCCGCACGCTGGACGAGATGCTGGCCCAAGCCGGTTACACCACCCGCCGCCAACAGTGCCACGGATGCGAAAACGCCTGCCAGATCACGGTGTACCGCTTCGGAAACGGCAACCGCTATTACTCGGGCAACCGGTGTGAAAGGGTCTTCCACAACAAAGGGACCGACTATAGGCCGGGGCTCAACGCCTATACCCGGAAGCTGGAGTTGCTGTTCAACCGCACGGACCGCACCGAACAGCCTGAAGGCGTCATCGGCATCCCCCGTTGCCTGAACATGTACGAGGAATATCCCTTTTGGCATACCCTCTTCACCCGCTGCGGCATGAAAGTGGTGCTTTCAGCGCCCTCCTCTTTCCCCCGATACGAAGAGCGTGTCCGGCTGGTGATGTCGGACAATATCTGCTTCCCGGCCAAACTGGTACATAGCCACATAGAAGACCTGGCCGGACGGAAGGTGGACCGCATCTTCATGCCTTTTGTCGTCTACGAACGGCTGGAGGGCGGACAGAACAGTTACAACTGCCCCATCGTGTCCGGCTACCCGGAAGTGGTGCGGAGCGTGCAGCGGACGGGCATCCCGTTCGACTCTCCTGCCATAACCTTTAAGGACAGGCGTCTGTTATACAGGCAATGCCGGAAGTATCTGAGCGGCTTGGGTGTGAAAGAAGGCCGGATAAAAGAGGCGTTCAAAGAAGCCCTGCAGGCCCAAGCCCGGTACGAGAAGGAGTTGGTGGACTGCAACCGGGAAATACTGGCGCAAAGCAGGGCGGAAGGCAACCTGACAGTGTTGCTGGCCGGACGACCCTACCATGCCGACCCGCTGATACAACACCAACTATCGGACGTGGTAGCCTCCATGGGGGTCAATGTCATTACGGATGACGTAGTGCGTCATGACAGGTCGATATCACTGGACGACGTACATTTCATTCCCCAATGGGCATATGCCAACCGCATCTTGAAAGCGGCCAAATGGACCGCCATACAGGGCAAGGATGTGCAATGCATGGAAATGACTTCATTCGGTTGCGGGCCGGACGCCTTCCTGACCGACGAAATACGAAGCCTGCTGAAACGCTACGGCAAGACGCTGACCTTGCTGAAGATGGATGACGTGAGCAGCACCGGTTCTTTGAAGCTGCGGGTACGCTCGGCTATCGAAAGCCTGAAGTTTTCGGCACAAGGCTTCGAAGAAGCCTCTTCCGCGCAACCTTTCGCCACGACTCCGGCCTTTGACAAGACCGACCGCAAGCGGAAAATCCTGGCACCCTTCTTCACCCCCTTCATTTCTCCGCTGATCCCTTCTCTGATGAAAGTGGCAGGATACGATGTAGACAATCTGCCCGCCAGCGATGCCGCTTCGTGCGATTGGGGATTACGCTATGCCAACAATGAGGTCTGCTATCCGGCCACACTCATTGTAGGCGACGTGGTAAAATCTTTTAAAGAAGGGAAATATGACCCGCAGTCTACGGCAGTAGCCATCACGCAGACTGGCGGCCAATGCCGCGCTTCCAACTATATATCGTTGATAAAGAAAGCGCTGGTGGAGTCGGGCTTTGGCAATGTGCCGGTAGTCTCCATCGCTTTCGACAGCGGGCTGAAGAACCAGCAGCCGGGTTTCAAAATGCCTTGGCTCAAGATTCTGCCCATTGTATGGAACGCCTTGTTGTACAGCGATTGCATTGCCAAGTTCTATTATGCGGCTGTCGTACGCGAAACCCGTGAAGGAGCGGCGCTCCACCTGAAAGAACGCTACCTAAAGATAGCACAAAACGCTATTGAACGGAACGCTCCGGACGACTTGCCTGCCTACTTGGCCCAAGCAGCGAAGGACTTCAATGCCATCACTTGCGCGGACAAACCGTTGCCTCGTGTAGGCATTGTGGGTGAAATCTATCTGAAATTCAATCCTTTCGCTCAAAAAAACATCTGTGACTGGCTTATCGGACAAGGCATTGAAGTAGTTCCTCCCCTACTGAGCGATTTTTTTGTACAGAACTTTGTAAACTATGAAGTACAACAGGCCAGCGGTGTAGACCGCAAGATGATGCCGGGCAGGCTCATACACTGGCTCTACGGACGGTTATGGAAACGCATAGAAAAATTCAACCGGATAGGGAGCGGATACAGACTCTTCACACCTTTCCACAACATCTATGACGAGTCACAGGATGCTTCGCAAGTGGTATCACTGAACGCACAATTCGGTGAAGGCTGGCTATTGCCCGGCGAAATGATTTCGTTGGCCAAACAAGGCGTGGATCATGTCATCAGCCTGCAACCCTTCGGCTGTATTGCCAATCACATCGTATCCAAAGGCATAGAGAAGCGCGTCAAGGACCTCTATCCCCAGATGCGCATTCTCTCGCTTGATTTCGATAGTGGTGTGAGTGATGTGAACATCGTAAACCGATTGTTGCTGTTTATTGACGGGATAAAATAAATCACTGGCCTTCCCGCAAAGCCCGATACATGGTTTCCTGAATGCGTTCGCGTATTTCTAATACCATCAGCAAATTGTTCCAAGGATGGGGATAAGTTCGGTTGCTCAGGAAAACATATACCAGCTTGTTATCGGGATCACACCAGGCGCAAGTGCCGGTAAAGCCGGTATGGCCATAGACGGAAGCTGGTGCCGAAGCAGAACAAGGATTACTACGCGGACGTTGTAAGTCCGGTTTGTCAAAGCCTAATCCCCGGCGACTGATACGGGAGGTACGAGTCGTGAATACCTTACAGGTTTCTTGACTCAAATAACGGTGTCCCCGGAAGACACCTCCATTCAACAACATCTGATAAATGCAAGCTACCTCAGAGGCATTAGAGAACAATCCCGCATTGCCGGACACTCCGCCGATGAAAGCCGCCGATTCATCGTGGACGTACCCGCGAAGCACTTCTTTACGGATAAAGTCGTCTTCGGCTGAAGGAACTACCGCCATTTCAGGAAGGGAATCCAACGGATGATAACCAGTCCGCTTCAAGCCCATCGGCCGATAAAATTCTTCATTCAAGAATTGGTCCATCGGTTTTTCCGTAATGGCCTCCACGATTTGCTGAAGCAGAATAAATCCCACGCAACTGTAACGATAGCGATGCGAATACAAACGGGCATCAGCTATCTGCCGCATCATCTCATCCTTGAACGAAACATCCAGCCACAAACTGTCACAGACGCGCAAAGAGTGCCGCATCGTCCGGACTGAAGATGTCAATCCCGGACGAAAACGGAAGCCTGGATTACCCCATGTCGTGCGGGCTATCTGAGCCGTATGTATGCGGTCGCGCCGTGCTGAGAATAAAGAACCTTTATAACTGGCTGAATCAATGGCTTCCTGATAAAACAGAATCGTACCCGGCAAACCTGACTCGTGGAAAAGGAGGCTACTGATTGTGATATTCTGTTTGTCTGTTCCATGCAAGAAAGGCAGATAATCAGAAGCACGGTCGGTCAGACTCAGCCTGCCTTGGTCATAAAGTTTCATGACGGCCAACAACGTAGCGGTAGTCTTCGTCAAAGAAGCCAGATCATAGACATCTGTCGGAAGTAATGGATGAGTACCATCCTGTGTGCCAAAAGTTTTGTTATAAAGTTCCATACCATCTTTCCAAATAACGACCTGACAACCAGGATAAGCCCCTTGACGGATACCTTCTTCCGCTATTTCGTCTATCTGTGCCAGACGCCGCGCATTCATCCCATGCTCGCCGGGATTATAACGGGGTTGTGTATGCGCTTCCAGTGTCACACCAGAACCTACGGGAAACGCATCGCCGATGGAAGCCGACAAACGTCCGTCAGCTCCAGCCCCTCCATAAAGCAAAGCTGCCGTATGCCGTTGTATATCTTCTTGCGCGGAATGAGCCAATATCACAGCATGGGCTCGCTTCAATGCTTTCTCTAAAGGGAACGCGTCTAAACCGTCTATATATAACAGGTATACGACAGGTTTGTCTGTCTGCAGGGAATTCAGGAAATCTTTGCAATATTGAAGACGGTCAGTGGTAACACATACCAATAAGCGCTGACAGGTTTCAATGCGCCGCATTAATTCTGTACGTTGAAAAGTATTGGTCTGCGGAGTCAGCCGGCATTCTACAGGCGTAACATATCGGCTTAATTGATTCAGAAAAGCGCGAAAGTCCGTACTGCCGTCCCCCACATGCAACACAGCCACCCGCTTGACCGTCGGATCCAACGGAAGCGTTTCGTTACGGTTGCTCACAACCGTAGTCGAAGCTAGGCGCAGGCGTGAAATCAATCTACGGGCATCAGGCGTATTCAAACGGGTCGCAAGCCCGGAAAGCTGTACATGAGGTTTCCGGTTCAGCCCCAATACATATTTATATGCCAGCACTTTCCGGCAACGACGGTCAATCTCCGCTTCGGGCAATGCCCCCGACCGCACGGCACGCAACACGGCGTCAACTTCCTCTTTTATACGCCGGGGCACCAACAGCACATCGTTGCCGGCCTGTAACGCACGCAGACAGACCGAGCCATGCCCCGCCGCTCCCTTCATCACCAATGCGTCAGTAAATACTAGCCCCTCAAAACCCATCTCCTCCTGCAACAATCCGCGTACGATACGGGATGACAGACTGGCGGGCAATCCTTTTTCTGGCTCCAGGGCAGGCACAGCCAGATGTCCCACCATGACCCCATTCAGTTCCGCCTCTATCGCCTTGCGGAACGGATAGAGCTCGATACTATCCAGTCGTCCGCGGCTGAAGGGCAAAACAGGCAGTGCGGCATGCGAATCGACATTCGTATCACCATGTCCGGGGAAATGCTTGCAAACGGACAACACGCCTCCATCCTCCAGCCCCCGTGCGTATGCTGTGACCTTACGCGCCACCTCATCCGGAGATTCACCGAAAGAGCGGGTATGAATGACCGGATTCTGAGGATTGATGTTCACATCGGCCACCGGAGCGAAATTAACCTGTATTCCCATTTCGCGGCATTCGCGCGCCACCTCCCGGCCATATTCATAAAGCAATGTATCATTCCGAATGCATCCCAGCACCATGTTGCGTGGAAACCGAGGTGTATCTTTCAGGCGCATGGCCAGCCCCCATTCACCGTCCAGGGTAATCATCAGCGGCACATCGGCCCATTGCTGCGCCCGGTTGGTCAATGCCACCTGGTCCTGTATTTCCCCTTTAGAAAACAACAGCCCCCCGATTTTATACTCTCTGACCACTTTACGCAGCAGATCGATGTTGACTTTGTCCTGTGTCGGGGCAATCGTGTACACCATCAGTTGCCCGACACGCTCTTTCAAGCTAAGCGTACGCATGACAGAATCCACCCACTGCACGCACCGCGTGTCCTCTTCCATCTTTTTCAGTGAAGGCACGCCGTCCGCTCCCACCGCAAACACGGGAAGCAGACATAAGAAAACGAGTAAACCGACTGTTTTTTTCATCGTTTCAATCCTCCAGCGTCAGTTTCCATACCCCGACATAGGCGCCGTTGCGTCCGGTGTGAAACACGGGCACCTCTTTCCCGTCCGCGTTCTGATAAAAGATCGGCGCATCCATGTCCGTGTGCGAGTGTCCGCCCAATATCGCATCGATCCCACGGGTCCGGGCAGCCAGCTTTTCGTCATCCACGTCATCCGGACCGGTGAGCCGGAAGCCCAGATGAGACAGACACACCACCACGTCACAGCGTTCTTTCCCGTGCAAGGTGTCCGCCACCTCTTGCGCTGCGGCGATCGGATCCTTGTACACTACACCCGCACATTTGTCCGCCTGAACCAGCCCCTCCAGTCTGGGGCCCAGGCCGAAAATGCCGATGCGCAATCCATCCCGTTCAACGACCGTATAAGGTTTCACCCATTTTTCCAAAGGTGTACCCTTTACCTCATAGTTCGCACAAACCGTAGGACATCCAGCCAGATGCATCAGCCTGGCCAGATTCTCCATGCCGAAATCAAATTCATGGTTCCCGATGGCAATTGCGTCGTACCCCATCAGACGGATCATTTTCGCTTCAAGTTCCCCCTGATAAAAATTATAATAAGGCGTGCCCTGCGAATAATCCCCGCAGTCCAGCACCAATGTGGCGGGATGCCCGGCACGGAATTGCCTGATGAAAGCGGCTCGTCTTGCCACTCCCCCTTTTCCGGCGTCACGGTCGGCGGCCAGTTTGTCCAAAGGCTCTATACGGCTATGCGTGTCACTCGTATGTAACAGATAGAGCGTTTTTGTTTGTTGGGCGGCCAGCATCCCTGCGATGCAGAATACCCCTACAGTCAGTAAAAACAAACGTTTCATATATATATATATTATTCCGCTAAACAGATTCTTCCTTCTATTTTTGCTGTTATTTTCTTTCCGGCGGCCGTCTGCTGTTCCACATATTTTACGAACAGCCCGCGTAAGGTCGCGCCTTCAGGACAGATCCTGTCCCGTGCTTGCTTCAGAGCCGTCATGCCGTCATTCCCTTCCGCCAGATAATCGATGGTGGCTATCGTGTAAAGCCGGTCGGGCGATATCGGCTGACCGCCGATCCGTGCATCCAATACCCTTCTCTGAGAATCAATTGTCATTTTCACCCCACTCACACCTTCCCCGCCACGGGCTGCGATGTTCTCCAGCAATGCCCGCAGATGTACCCCTTTCAACGTCAATACACATAAGGAATTCTCAAAAGGCAGAATCTCATAGATGTTTTCGGTTGTAATGTTTCCTTGTGTCAACGCGTTGCGTATTCCTCCGATATTGACCAGCCCCATATCAGCAGGATGTCCCGTAACATCCTTGGCCGCCAGACGCAACACATCGGCTATCAGATTGGAAAGCGGACTTTCCGGTCGGAAACGGTCCATACTGACAGCCGCCTCACCTTTTACTTCATTCATCACACTATCCACGCGTACCTTGTAGGGGCTCAACAATGTCCTTACAGCTTCATCCGGAATTGTATCCCACACGGAATCCATCGGCATCCGATAAGCTTCTACAGCGGTCACCTCATAATGGGTCTGGCAGGATGCCAAGAAAAAGAAGCCGCCAATAGCAGCTCCCACTATCCATTTCGGTTTATTTATAGCAATTTTCATTTTCCTCTTGAGCGATTAAAACATTCTCTGCACAAAGAT
>CALUOV010000045.1 GCA_944322275.1 uncultured Bacteroides sp.
GCTATATGCCTGTTGGCCTTTTTTGTAACGCGTCCTTTTCATGCAATAAATAGCGTGTTTAAAGTATTTGATACTTCGGACGGTTTACCGGACAATACAGTGAAATGTATCACACAAGACAGCTTGGGATTTATTTGGATGGGAACTTTCAACGGTTTGTGCCGGTTTGATGGAGTTAGCTTCGTAACGTACAAGCACAATCCGTCCGATGAAAACTCTATTGCTCATAACCAGGTACAAGCCATTTTAGCAGTGGATGATGATCTGTGGGTAGGTACGGAAAAAGGTTTAAACCGATATTCGTTCGGAGAAGACCGATTTTATCCATGTTATGTCCAGATTTCCAGTGGCGAGAAGAGGATAGACGCGGCTATTCGGACTATTATAAATTGTGATGGGTTGACTTTAGTCCATACAGACCGAGGGGAGCTTTTTATCCATCGGGAGGGTAACTCATTTGTCGCTTGCAATTATGGTAAGGAACTTACTTTTCTGGCTATCGCTAATTATAAGGGACATCTGTTCTTGGCATATACGACAGACGGACTTTATTTACTTGATGCTGGAAAAGGAACCGTTGTCAGCAGACTCCCGTTTAACAAACAGATTTCATATAATCATACTTTACATACTTTATATTATAGTCCCACGGAAGAAACTGTGTTTGCCGGATCCGGTATCGGATACAAAGGAGAAGCATTCAAAATTACTCCCTCACGAAATATTAAAAGGCTAAACAATTTTACGCTTCCGGACATTAAAGCGATGGTCGATTACGGAGGGAAAGTCTTGTTTGGCACGGATAGTGGAGGGCTGGTGGAATGGAAAGAAGGGAATGCTTTTCGCATTACTCCGCAAAACAGTTCCATCAGCAGCGATGCGGTTCATGCTTTGTTCGTCGATCGGTTAGGATGTTTGTGGATAGGTACTTATCGGGGCGGATTGAATTTCTATTCTCCTTCTTACGAATGGTTTTACGCCCTGAATATGGCGGACAGAACATTATCCCATAATGTCGTAACCGCGATTTATCCTGATGAGGAACAAATCTATATCGGATTGGATGGAGGCGGGCTCAATGTTTACGATAGAACTACAGGACAAACCACGATCTATTCCCGGCATAATAGTGGCATTTGCGGAGATAATGTTACGTCCATGTGTGCTGATGACAAATATGTTTGGTTGGGCATTTATGAGAAAGGTTTATGCCGTTTCTCCCGTTCCACCCATGATTTTAAAAACTATGATTTGGCTACGGTAACCCGTAATTACAATGCCAATCAGGTATGGGATCTGTGTCGGGATAGAGATGGCCTGATCTGGATAATTGGCTCATCTACAATCGTTTTCAATCCACAGACTGAGGCCTTTACCCCAATTGAAGGTATACGTGACGCTTCAAGTATCGTGTTCGATGACGATACTGTTTGGATTGGTTCGGCTTATTCCGGTTTGTACAAGTTGGATAAAAAAAGCCATGCCGTTCTAGCTCATTATCATAAAGGAGCGGAAAAGTATTCATTGGAATCGGATGCTATTCGTTACATTTATATGGATTTTGCTCGCAAACTGTGGATTTCTACTACGGATGGTGGTCTCTTTAAACTTGATGTAGACAAATCGAACATGGTTTCTTATTCTGGACGCCGTGAGCTTATAGATAATCGGATCACTAGCATCGTAGAAGATGCCCAAGGCTATTTGTGGATGGGTACTTACAAAGGTTTGTATAAATATGCGCCATTAGATGATTCTTTTATCCATATAGGAGGGATGGATAGCTGGAAAAACGGACAATTCAACTATCATGCTTGTGCGCAAGATAGTACCTTCATTTACCTTGGCTTTACCAAAGGACTTGTGTATTTCAATCCATCCGAAGTTCGGCAGGTTTCCCAAAATTATCCCGTTTGTTTTCAGGCGTTAGAATTCCCTAATTATCCGGAAGAAAATTTCCATTGGCATGACAAGGGTGGGAAAACAATCACGCTTCCTTATGATAGGAATTTTTTTACCATCCGTTTTTCCGTAGCGGATATGCTAGTACCGGATGAAATCCGGTTTTCGTGTTACATGGAAGGTTTTGAAACAGGGTGGAAAGAAATAGGCACGGAAAGGCAAGTTGCCTACACTAATGTACCGCCGGGAAAATATACCTTTTACGTCAAGTCTACCGATATGTCTGGACACTGGAGTCCGAATGTCTCTTTGCTGCATGTTCTTATAACTCCCCCTTGGTGGCAAACTGGATGGGCGTGGTGCCTATGGATTTTGTTTATTGTCGGTCTGTTATTTTCCGTATTCTGGTTCTATCGGCATGAATTGAACATCAAACATCTGATTCGGTTGAAAGAAATAGAGAAAGACACCGCCCGAAGCGTCAACGAAGCCAAATTGCGTTTCTACACCAACGTCGTTCATGAGTTGCGCACACCCATCTTTCTGATAACAGCTCCTCTGGAAGAGCTAATGAACGAAAACAAACGGACAGTTTCTGTGCCAAAATCTTACTTGGCGGCCATGTACCGCAATGCAATGAAACTGAATAAACTTATCACCCGCATGATAGATCTCCGTAAATTGGAACAAGGGAAACTGCAGTTGGCGGCGCATGGGCAAAATGTCGTATTATTCTGCAAAGATTTGATACCCGACTACGAAGCATTGTGTCAACAAAAGAACATTATTTTTCACTTCTTGCCCGAAAAGACAATCATTAAAGCGTTTTTTGATGCGGAGAAACTGGAGATAGTTTTGTCCAACTTGGTTTCTAATGCCTTCAAGTACACTCCTGAAGGTGGTAAGGTTGTATTGTCAATTCGCGAAACTGAGCATGAGGTTGTTTTCTCTGTAGAGGACAATGGTATCGGCATTCCAAGGGAGTTGCAGGAAAAAGTATTCGACCGTTTCTTTCAAGTCAATCCTTTTTCCGATACATCGACCGGTGACGGTATTGGTCTTTCCTTTGTGAAATATTTGGTGGAACTGCACGGAGGTATTGTACGTGTGGAGAGCGAACCGGGGAAAGGCTCGAAATTTAGTTTTACTTTGCCAATAGTGGAAGAAGTAGAAGAGACCCCGGTTGATGAAGAAGATGAAAAGGTTGCCGAATCTTCAGTTACAACCCAAGCCTTACCCATGTCAGAAGTGCGGATATCTTCTCCAACCGTCGGTCATACAATTTTGTTGATAGACGATGAACCGGAAATTTTGGAAATGCTGGAGCGCTCATTGGTAGAAGATTTTCGGGTATTAAGAGCCACAAATGGCATGGATGGGTTGGAAATGACGCGGAAAGAGATGCCGGATCTGGTGGTTTGCGACATTATGATGCCTAAACTCGATGGAATGGAATTTCTGCATCTGCTGAAAGAAGATAAAAAACTGGCACATATTCCGGTGATTATGCTGACTGCCAAGATGGGCGAAGAAGACCAGATAATAGCTTTCGACAGTGGAGCGGACGCTTATCTGACTAAACCTATCTCATTGAAATATCTCCGAAATCGGATAGACCACCTCTTGGCTCGTTCGGAAACAATCAACGTAACTAATGCCTTGGCGCAGGTGGAAAGGAATTACACTAAGGAAGAACAGCGTTTCCTGCTGAAGTGCAAAGAAACCATAGACGAACATCTGATGAATCCCGATCTGGGTGTAGTTTTCTTGGCAGAGAAACTAGGCATGAGCCACTCTTCTTTCTATCGTAAAATAAAGGCTGTGACGGGCATGACCGGTATTGATTTTATTAATGAATACCGTATCTTCAAAGCCGTTCAATTATTCAGAAGTGGCGAGACAAATGTCAGTTCCGTATGTGTGAAATGCGGTTTCAATGACATCAAGAGTTTCCGCAGTGCATTTAAGAAAAAGATGCATGTGTTGCCCAAACAATACGTGATGCAACTGGGAGAGAAGTAATCCATTCCGGTAAGACTTCCGGGTATCCTAAGATAAAAGGCAAAGTCTTCTAAGATAAATGCTCAAGTATCCTAGAAGACTTTGCCTTTTATCTTAGAATACTGTCTTTTCCTGATAGAGGCAGACGTTTTTCTGTTTATAAACTAAGTCAATAGACACTTCATCAATTTGCATACTGCTATAGTAGACAGTCCATGTCTTTGCAACAAATCTGTTTAAACTATCCAGTCATGTTTGATGCCTTACAATTACCCTCGTTAAAAACCAAGAATGACGAAAATCTCCTTTTTTTTGCATGATTCTCTCCCTTTTTCTTGTTGCATCATGGATAACTTTGTGTCGTCAAACAAAAGAATGTGATGTTAAACTAAAATTTGTATTCCATGAAAAGCAAAAGGAAACAAGTCTTTTCAAGCAAAGTTCTGCTTGTTGTGGCGACATCTTTCTTCATAGGATGTCCATGTGTTTATTCTGCTTCCGCAGCACCTTCAGGTGAAGTGTCAGCGGTCATGCAGCAATCTGTGATAAAAGGTGTGGTGGTTGATACAAATGGTGAACCTATCATTGGGGGCAGTGTAGTGGTGAAAGGTAATACGTCAGTAGGGACTATTACAGATGCTAATGGCTCCTTTTCTTTAGAAAATATTTCAGGAGATATTTTGGTCATATCGTTTATTGGGTATGAAACGAAAGAAATATCAGTGAAAGGAAAGTCATTTATTAGAGTTGTATTAAATGAAAATTCAGAGATCTTGGATGAAGTGGTTGTTGTCGGTTATGGTACACAGAAGAAAATAAATTTGACTGGTGCTGTTGCCACATTGGATTCTAAACAACTGCAAAGTAAACCCATCACAAGTGCTTCTCAAGGTTTAGCAGGTAAAATTGCTGGAGTTCATATTTCTCAGTCCTCAGGTATTGCAGGTGATGATGGAGCGCAAATAACTATTCGTGGCTTAGGTACGTTGAATAACACTTCTCCTCTTATTTTGATAGATGGTGTGATTTCTTCGAGTATGGATATGGTCAATCCTGCTGATATTGAGAATATTTCTGTATTAAAGGATGCCGCTTCAGCATCTATATATGGTTCACAGGCTGCTAATGGTGTTATTTTGATCACAACTAAAAAAGGAAGTAAAGATAGTAAGGCTGTTTTTAATGTAAATGTTGGCTTTTCTATGTCTCAAATTACAAATCAAAGTAAGCCCGAGATGGTAACAGACACGGAAACTTTTATGTTATTGATGAATGAAGCTCGTGTAAACTCGGGTTTAACACCTGCTTTTTCAGAAGAGGTTATTGAATTGTATAGAACACCGGCTTACAGAGGTGCTTGTTCGACAGATTGGTTTGATGAGATCTTTAAAACAGGTTTCACCCAAGAATATAATATTAGTGCACGTGGTGGAAATGATAAAACAAGATATTATTTCTCTTTAGGATATATGAACCAAGGTTCAATTGTTTCTGATGGAAATTATGAACGTATCACTTCTCGTTTAACTTTAGACTCAGATGTGTTACCTAATTTAAAAATAGGAGCAGTATTAGGATATACTTACGGAAACCAAAGGACACCTAATGGTAGTGTAAATGAGGTGTTTGCTCTTGACATAATGAGAGCAGCACCTTTAAATCCGGCATATAATGATGACGGAACAATAGCCCTGCCCGATAGCTATTCTTTAACCTATACCGGGGAAGTGCAAAGTGGTAATCCCTTAGCTTCACTTTTGTACAACGAAATTCGGCAGACTCGGAATGAATTTGCGGGGACTGCGTATTTAGATTGGCAAATATTACCAGGTCTTAACATCGTTGCGACTTTAAACGCAAATGTCTCTCTTTATGATTATAACGAATGGAAAGGATGTCCATCAACAAAGAACTGGAGGTATAAAGAGCTGCTTGCTGATCCCAATTTGAATCTTACAATGGATGACTTGACGAATAATTTTTATGGTAATGCAAGTTTAAAACTTTCAGCAAACCGTTCTTATAGGCTCAATCCTCATGTTCAATTGAATTATACAAAGGATATTGGTAAACATACTCTGAACGCTATGATTGCAGCCAGTTATGAAACCAATAACGACAATTATTTTGAAGCATCTCGCGGGAAATATGTATCTAACTATGTTCATATCTTAGGTGCCGGTGATCCGACAACGCGGGATAACTCTAGCTCTTTATCTAAATATGCAATATTGTCTCAATTTGGACGTATTAATTATGATTATGCCGATAAATATCTTTTTGAATTCAATATTCGCCGAGATGGCTCATCGAGATTCGGATCTAACTATAAATACGGAATTTTCCCTTCCTTTTCTGCAGGTTGGGTACTAACTCAAGAAGACTTTATGAAGAATGTTTCTCTAATTAACTTTCTTAAAATAAGAGCTTCCTGGGGACAATTAGGAAATCAGTATGGTGGTGATAATTTCCCATATATTGCTAAGATCTCTTATAACAATGCGAACTATGTATGGGGGCAAACCGTAGAGACAGGAGTTCGCCCTTCTACATACGGAAATCCTGATTTGCATTGGGAAACTACTAATGTAACCAATTTGGGATTTAATCTACATTTATTGGATTCTGAGTTAGTTTTCGAAGGAGATTATTTTATTCGTAAAACTAAAGACATTTTATTTAATACTCCTTTACCTTATGAGACGGGATTCAGCTCTGTTATGACCAATCTTGCCCAAGTTCAAAATAGTGGATTCGAACTTATGGCTACTTATCAGAAAAGAATCAATAAATTTGATTTTTCAATAAGTGGTAATGTATCATACATAAAGAATAAAGTTATAGCTTTAGATCCAAGTTTAACTGGAGAGTCGGATCGGCATATTAATGGTAATCAAATAACGACTCGCGATTATCCCATAAATTCTTATTATCTACTTAAGTGGACAGGAAAGATTTATCAATCTCAGGAAGAAGTGGACAATACACCCCATGTAAGTGGAGCGGGACCGGGAGATTTAATCTTTGAAGATTTTAGTGGGCCAGATGGAGAACCCGATGGTGTTATTGATGCGTATGACAGACAAATACATGGAACTCAGTATCCTTCTTGGACGTTTGGAGGTAATGTGTCCTTGGGATATAAAGGAATTAGTTTAAGCGCAGATTTTCAGGGAATAGCTGATGCTTATTCGTATGGAATATGTGAGTATTATACTCCTACTTTTCAAGGATCTAATTTTGGCCAATTTTGGACGCAACGTTGGACTCCTGAACATCCGAGTGAAACGGTACCTCGTGTTTGGGTAGACAATGGGCCTAATAATAATTACGCAAATACTTATTTTTTGATGGATAGAACTTATTTGCGGTTAAAGAATTTGGTTTTAAGTTATAGTTTTCCACGTGCGATTTGCAAAAAGATGAGGGCAAGTCAGTTCAGAGTTTATGCATCAGCTTCAAATCTGTTTACATGGACGAAAAAGGGATATCGCGGACTTGATCCGGAACGTTCCAATAGCAGTGGTGAACGTGGAGGTATTCCTCAGGCAATGACAATAAAAATGGGTATAGATTTAACTTTTTAAATGGAAAATGATTATGAGCAAAAATATTTGGATAATTGCAACAACATTATTGTTCTGTTTCTATAGTTGTAATGATTTGATAGAGTTAGATCCTGAAGATTCAATATCTAAAGAGATGTTTTTTAATTCTCAAGAAGATTTTAATCAAGCAATAACAGGATTATATTCCATTCTTAGACCAACAGACGCGGACGCGGTGAATGGTGCTTATTTTGGTAATTTGTATTGGGAAGTATGTGCAGATGTTTGTATGTGGAAGAATAGTTGGACTCAGCCGTGGTTTGATATCTCTCGTGGAGAACTTTCTGCTGTAACTGGTAATGTCGCAACAGTTTATCAGAATTTGTACCATGCAATCTTTTGGGCTAATACAATAAAAGAAGAAATTGAAGCCAAGGCGAGTTCTTTTGATGAGGAATTTGTGAGATACGTGACAGGGCAGGTTTGTTTTGTAAGAGCTTTGTGTTACATTCGTTTGACAAGTTTATGGGGGGATGTACCTTTGGTTGATAAAGTATACACACCATCAGAATCAAAGCTGCCGCGAAGTTCCGTTGCAGAAATCATGGAAAAACTAATTATTCCTGACCTCAATGTGGCTGCTAGTAATTTAGAAACAACTGCTTATGGATCTCGTACAGGAATTGCCACCAAACAAGCGGCAATGGGAATGAAAGTTAGGGCTTATTTGTATGCTAAAGATTACGAAAATACAGTAACTTCAGCATTGGAATTGATGGAATTGGCAGAAAATTCGGCTGAAATAGAATTTTTAGATGATTATAAGGAGATATTCTCAAATGCGAATGAAGATAATGCTGAAATTTTATTCGCTCTAAAGTATGTTGCAGGAGGGGCTTCACAAGGGAGTACTTTTAATACTACTTTCGGAAGCAAGTTACCTGGATTACCTGATACAAGTATGAATGGTTCATGGGCAACTGTTTCAGTGTTGCCTGAATTTATAGATTCATATCCTTTAATTGATGGGAAAACTGTGGCCGAAGGTTCTACGGCTTATGATTCTGAAAATAAATGGGCAAATAGGGGACCTCGGTTTGAAAGCACATTCTATATAGGGGATTATACTGTTCTTGATAATGGATTACTGTATGATTCAACTTATGTATGCAATATTAGTGCCCAGTGTGCCATAGATTATCCTTTAACGATAAACAAGGGATATATGAATGAGGATGATAAAATAGAATGGACTAATGAAGATGAATCTGATTTTATCGTGTTACGTTATACTGATGTCTTGATGATGTATGCTGAAGCAAAAACAATGCTCAATCAAATAGATGAATCTGTTTACGAAATTCTGGATATGGTAAGAGACAGAGCAGGCATAGCGCGTGTCCATAGAGGACAGTCACAAGCGGAAATGATTCAAACAATTCAGAATGAACGTAAATGGGAATTCGCTTTTGAAGGGTTGAGATATTTTGATATCCAACGCTGGGGGATAGCAGATGAAGTCATTAACAGCATAACTTCTGATGAAATATATGATTTTGGTTCTCATAAGGTTTTTGTTGCCGGGAAAAACGAACTTTGGCCAATTCCTCAGAATGCGATTGATGCGAATCCTAATCTTTTACCCAATAATTCTGGATATTAAAAAACATAATTATGAAACGTATATTGTATATCATTGCAGTACTATTATTAGTATTTGCATACATGGGTTGTAATGAAGAAGACTATACAATTCATAGAATAGCAGCTCCATCGAATTTGACTGCTACACGGGGTGACACATCTGTATTTTTAAAATGGGATAGAGTGGAAGGAGCTTCTTTTTACACTTTGGTAAGAGGATTGAATGTGATTGCTGATAGTTTATTGACTGAGTATTATGAAGATGATTCGGCACCAGATACATTGACTGAATATCGTATTTATGCTGTAGACAATATGGGATGGCGTTCGCAAACATATGCATCTGATTCGGGATATTTGGGGATACCGGATGGTATTCTTCCACGTGTTCCCTCGCAATTTAAGGCTTCCACAGATGATGTTCGAGGATGTGTGTTGTCTTGGTCGGAAGGACGTTTCGCGACATCCTATCAATTATACAAAAATGGTGAGTTCTATATAGATGTGGTTGGTAATGAATTCGTTGATATCGACGCATCAACCGATTTGGCAAAATATACTTTGTATTCGGAAAACCGAAATGGCATTTCGATAAATGGCATCTCGGCGGATGGGAAAAAGGCTTATTTGTGTTTAGATGATTTTGAAGAATATGAAAATGGCTCTATTTTGCAGCCTTGGACCCAAATTGCAGATCGAACCATGTTTTACACGGAAGGTGATCCGAAGATTGTAGAAGGAACAGCTTATTCCGGAACGAAATCGTTGCTAATCTCAAATGGAAAGGTACAAATCTTACATGACTGGGGAGGAGCCCAATATGAAGGTTTTTATGCCATAAGTTTCATGGCTCGTAAGAATACAGGGGAATTTAATGTATATTCTAGTTATGGTACAAATGAAATATATTCAGATGTAAATAATTGGACCAAATATACATATCGAACCGGTCTAGTTAGTGTAGGAGAAGCATTCAATCTTACAATTGAGTCAAGAACAGATGCATCGGAACTTTATGTAGATGATTTCTCTATAGAATACATTGCCGCTCCATAATACAAATCAAGTAGAAGTCAAGGCAATACTATTTCTTTCATTATTGTCTTGACTTCCAGATTCTTACATTTTTTATTTTTATTTCATACAATAAGAGATGAAAAAAGTATCTACCATTTTTATTCTACTATCCATATCACTTACTAATTGGAGTATGCATAGATCTGTTCTTTTAGACACAATAGACATTCATCCAGAATTGTATCCCTATATGGTTGTTCCGAAAGAATATCCAGAATATTATAGGCGTCCTTATCCTGCTCTTTCGTGGGAAGATTTTGATAACAAAACTCAATTTGTCGTAGGGCGTAATGTACCACTTGATTCGATGGATTTATCAGATGTAAGGGGAGATGTTTATAGACCTAATTTATCCTTTATGTGTGATAAAGATTTTACACGTAGATTACAATTTGCAGCAAAAAATAATCTATGGTTACACAATATTGGAGGATATGGTCCTGGCTCTGCTTTCCCATTGGGGAGTGGTTTTGGGGAATATATTGTACCAAAGTGGCAAATAGAACAAATAAAAAGGTATGTCGGGAATCGTTTTACGGGATTTGATGTGGGAGAACAAGACGGCCGCTTTAACTTCACCTACCCATATATTATAGAACCTTACGTTCCAGATAAAGTAAGACAATATCTAATCTCACAACCTTATTTTGACCGAATAGCTACCGATCAAGGCTATTGGTGCAGTGCATTAAGTGTATTATGGTATTGGAACTACATATTAAAAGAAGGATATACGATTTTAGCTGGAGCCGAAACCCAAAATAAAATAACGAACGGGCAAGTACAATACATGCATCTACGCGGAGCAGGTAAGCAATATGGGATATTATGGTATGGTGATGTCTCTGTTTTCGATTCGTGGGGAGGGAAATCCTACAATGAACAGAATAATTATGAGGATGCAAATAAAGGAGGGAGTTTATCACTAATGAAGCGTTCTTATTATACTCAATATATGTACAATTCTACAATTTTGAGTATGGAACAAGGTTGGTGCGAAGGTTCTTGGGCACAAAATAAAGGGAAATTATCTCCTATTGGTATTATGCATAATGACTGTGTTGATTTTGTTAAAAGGTATGGACAACCTGGAACAATGATAACCCAAATAGCTTTACTTAATGACTTTTATTCCGGATGGATGCCAGCCTCTCATATTGCTGGAACATTCCGTGTATGGAATGGTATGTCATATACAGCAGGAGACTATCTTACAGACGCTTTAATCAGTATGTTTTATCCTAATTATGAACGAAGTGGCTTTTTTCATGATGAAACAGGTGCCATGTGCCCTACTCCATATGGTGAGAATGTAGATGCCCTGTGGAGCGATGCCCGTGTGGAAGTGATGAAACAGTACCCAATAATGGTTGCAGCAAGTGATTTGTTCAGTGGAGGTAAAGAATTAGCAGATAAAATTAATGAATATGTACAGCAAGGAGGGACTTTTGTTGTTACTGCACAGAATGCAGTTCGCTTATGGCCAGAATGGAATATCACTGAAACAGACAACAATATCCCAAGCGGTGCTAAAATAAGAATTGGTAAGGATGAATATATAGAAGAAGGGGAATTCAAATTATATAAAGCAAGTATTCCCATAGAATCACATGTTATAGCTCAAATGGATGATACTCCTATAGCCTTATTAATCACCCTTGGAAAAGGAAAAGTGATATTGTCATTAACCGAATACGGTTTAAATACAGAACCGTATCAAGTAAAAGAAACTGTCGGTTGGAATGTAAAAGGTTTTAATACATATTTAGAACGTCCATATCGTTTATTGAATCATTTTAAAGCTATATTGGATTATCTATTTTCATCAGTAGAATTGTTTTCTGTTGGCGATAATTTAGGTTATATTGTGAACTATTTAGATAAGGGTAGATATCGTATAGCTGTTTATAATAATACTTTTAAAAGTCTTCCTTTTAAGATCGAGTCAAAAATTGGTGAGATTATTTCGATAAAAGAATTATCTACAGGAAATAAATTGTTTCATAGTATGGGTTATTATCCTAATAATATGAAAGGTGAAGTTAATGGTAAGGATGATGGGCAACATATTTATGGTGGGGATATTCGTTTATTTGATGTGGAGATAAAAGATGATTGTGTTAAAATAAGGGATAAAATACCTCAAGTGAATCCCGTGGTTAATTCGTACTTAACTTTTAAGAACATGATGTTCCTGAAAGAACAAATAAGACAAATGCCTACATTCTTCGATTATTTTGACGGGGTAGCAATAGAAGGTAATGCCATATTAAGCATGGATGATGTCGCTTTACAATATCAAAATGAGTGGTATAAATTGCAATCTCTGGATATAGCTGCAGATTTACGTTATGGCTTTAATTCTGGAGTTTGGACCTTTGAGGTTTCAAATCCCAATTATCAAAAAACGGAAAAGGATTTAAAAGAAATAGCTCGCAAATTGGATATGTTGCATGGGAAGCATATTTTATTTATTCCCTCACAATATCAAGAACAGTGTCCAAATGAACTCCGTACAAATTACAATATTTCTTTTATAGAAAACAATCTTGAAACATCAAATTGGAGTTATGGAAAAGGTTGCAAACTGCTAAATTGTTCAGATATGAGATGGGAACATATATATAGAGCTATGTTTGAATATTCTCCTATAACAAAAGAAAAGGTAAGTATATCCGAGAATCAATCTATTTCACCATCTAATAAAAATCATATTTTGGCATTAGATCGCTATGAAGATGATATTCGAAAAGCTATATCGGGAATTGATTGCTTCTATGATGCTTTTGGAGGAGTTTGTATATCAGCAGAGTATATTGCAGGTAAATCGTTGGAGGCTTTGCAAAAAGAGAAAAAATGGTGGGACAAGATCGGATTGTCAGTTGTTGTTAGTTTTGTTGAAGAAATAAATCATTTTCCAGGTTTAACCTTATGCGATGCTGTACCAGTTTATTATGAGCGGAGTATGGCGTACTATAAAAATGTATTGAATAAGATGGGTGATTTGGACTTGAAATATGCCCTATTTACTACACAATCTCCAGTTGAAGCTCATTATTCAGAGCAGAGAGTTTATGATAAGATGAAAGAGACATTTGCCATTTTAGCTGGTTATGCAAAAAATAGGGATGTAAAAATTTTGTTAACTAATACTCGTTTTAGAATAGCTGGGAGTGTTGCTCAACAAAAGCATTTGATAGAAGAAATTAATGAGAAAGAATATATGGGACTTGCTATTAATCTGAATCATCTTTCTAAGGAAGAGTATATTCATTCAATTGATTTGGCTGACAATTTTCTTAAAGCAATAATTCTAGGTGGGATAGGTTCAATAGAACATTCTGAATATTTGCCAATATCGGAAAGTGGAAAGTCACCCGACTTATTAAATAAATTAGAAAATACATTATTAATAGAAAAAGTGTGGCCACTGGATAATAAAAGAATATATGAAGACTGTCGATATATGAATTGGATTGAAAAATAATTTTATAAAAATGTTTCTATGAAGAATTTAAGTTTAATATTATTTTTTGCATGGATATTCCCAACAATGTTATATAGTGAAAATCAATCTCGCGAAGTCACAAACATTAACTCCACGTGGAAATACCTGCAAGGCGACATTAAGGATGCGGAACAACCGGCATTTGATGACAACACATGGGAGAATGTAGGAATCCCCCATTCATTCAGTATCCCGTATTTCATGTCGAAAGATTTTTATGTAGGCTATGGTTGGTATCGGAAACACTTGTATTTGGATGAAGAGGATCTGACCAAGAAACTTTTTTTAGAATTCGACGGAGTATTTCAAGAGGCAGAGGTGTTTGTAAACGGTCGGCTGGCTGGGAAGCATGTGGGAGGATATACAGGCTTTTCTATAGATATTTCTGCATGTACACAAGTCGGAAACAATGTGATTGCGGTGCGGGTCAATAATCTGTGGAAACCGGACGTGGCACCGCGAGCCGGGGAACATGTTTTCAGTGGAGGTATTTATCGGAATGTCCGTCTGGTAAAGAAAGCTCATACCTATATTAATTGGTATGGTACTTTTATTACGACTCCTGAGTTGGAAAAACAGCAAGGGGAATGGAGCTCCGTAAAGATTGAAACGGAATTGTGCAATGATGCGGTTGAATCGGGGATATATCATTTACGGACATGCATTCTAAATAGTGAAGGAATGGAAGTGGCTGTAGTGGAGAGTAAGGAAAGATTGGGAGCCAATGAACGGAAGGTGTGGACTCAGCAGACCCGGCCGATACAGAAACCGGAATTATGGTCACCTCAGACTCCTACCCTTTATAAAGCAGTGAGCTTGCTTTACAAAGATGGGGAACTAATTGATCGCACAGAAACTATGTTTGGTTTCCGTTGGTTTGCGTGGACGGCAGATAAAGGTTTCTTTTTGAATGGCGAACATTTGGTTATTCGTGGAGCGAATGTACATCAGGATCAGGCAGGATGGGGTGATGCTGTGACGGAGAGTGCGATGCGCAGGGATGTAGTTATGATGAAGGATATAGGTTTTAATTTAATTCGGGGATCGCATTATCCGCATGCTCCGGCTTTTGTACAGGCTTGCGATGAAGAAGGAATGATGTTTTGGTCGGAAGCTCCTTTTTGGGGAATAGGCGGATTTCAGACAGACGGTTATTGGAACAGCAGTGCGTACCCGGTAGATACCGCATATGAGGGCGCTTTTGAAGATAGTGCATTGCAACAATTAGAGGAAATGATACGTATTCACCGAAATCACCCGTCCATTGTAGCTTGGAGTATGTGTAATGAAGCTTTCTTTTCGGCACAAGAATCTATGCCGGGAGTACGTCGTTTGTTGGAAAGAATGGTAGCTTTATCTCACCAGCTTGATCCGACACGTCCCGCTGCCATAGGTGGTGCTCAACGCCCTTTAGGAGGAGAACGTATTGACCTCATAGGTGATCTGGCCGGATACAATGGAGATGGTGCTACACAGCCCGATTTTCAAAATCCCGGCATTTCTAATATAATCTCGGAATATGGAAGTGTGACAGCTGATCGTCCGGGAGAATACGGACCCGGCTGGGGAGATTTGCAACGTGAAGAAGGTTGGAAAGGATATCCATGGCGTAGCGGACAGATTATCTGGTGTGGGTTTGACCATGGCAGCATTGCAGGAAATGCGTTGGGAAAAATGGGAATCGTGGACTATTTTCGTATTCCGAAACGATCTTGGTATTGGTACCGGAACGAATATGCAGGAATTGCTCCTCCTCAATGGCCGGGGAATGGGAAACCTTTTTCTTTGAAATTAAAAGCAAGTCAAACTCAAGAGATAAAAACGGATGGTACGGACGATGTGCAACTATGGGTTACGGTATGTGATGCCTTGGGTAATCCCGTTAATCATTCACCGGCCGTGGAACTAAAAGTGATCTCCGGGCCGGGCGAATTCCCTACGGGAAGAAGCATTCGTTTTGAAGCGGATAGCGATATCCGTATTGCAGAAGGGCTGGCTGCCATTTCTTTCCGTTCTTATTATGCCGGTACCAGTGTAGTGGAGGCTACTTCCGAGGGGTTGAAACCGGCTCGTGTTGAGATAGAATTTGAAGGAGAAGAGATTTATCAAGAAGGAAGGACTCCTGTTGTGGCTGAACGTCCTTATATACGTTTTGTACGCAAACAGCAGGCTGATGTGCAGATTTTCGGACGGAATAACCCGACTTTCGCCAGCAGCAATAAGAATGGACACGTTCCGGGTATGGCTGCGGATGGCAACCGGAAGAGTTGTTGGAAGGCTTCGGATGAGGATGTTTCGCCTTATTGGACGCTGGATACGGAAAAGCATTTGCTGATGAAAGAAATTCAGCTCTATTTTCCAGAAGAAAACCATCCTCTTTATGATTTGGAGGTTTCGAATGATAAAAATACTTGGCAAACCGTGGGCAAAAAGGGAGTATGGGATAAAAATGAACGTTGTGTAGTATTGGCATTGGATGGGGCTGAAGTGTCGGGACGTTTTGTGCGCATCCGCTTTACCGGAAATCGGTGTGCAGCTTTGTCTGAGATGATAGTAAAAGGAATCGTTTGTGAATAAAAAAACAAAGTTATGAGAAGACGATTACAGTATGAGATTTTGTTTCTGCTTTGTTTGGGGGCAGTGTGGGTTTCGTGTGGGGAGACAGATAGACCAGTTGAGTTAAAGTTATGGTATACCTCTCCTGCAACCGAATGGATGACTTCTGCTCTGCCAATTGGCAATGGTGAATTGGGCGCGATGTTCTTTGGAGGTATCGCGCAGGAGCAAGTGCAGTTTAATGAAAAGTCGCTTTGGAGCGGAAGTACGGAGAAACGGGGAGCTTACCAAAGTTTCGGGGATTTGTTTTTGGAGTTTGATGGGATTGATACGTGTGCAGTTCAAGACTATCGGAGGGAGCTTTCGCTGAATGAGGCGATAGGGCGTGTGCATTTTCGCTCTAAAGGGACGACTTATGAGCGGGAGTATTTCGCCAGCCATCCGGACAGTGTGATTGTTATTCGGCTTAGCGCATCGGGTGGCGAAGCAAAACTAAATTTCTCCGTAGCCTTGAAAGATGGACGCGAGGGAAGAACGGAGGTAGAGGAGCCTAATCGGTTGGTTTTGAAGAATCGTTTGGATTTGCTTTCTTATGAAGCGCAACTGAGCGTGCAGCCTGAAGGTGGAAGAGTGATTCCCCAAGATGGCTATTTACGGATAGAAGAAGCAGATGCAGTGACTCTGCTTCTGTCAGGGGCTACCAATTTCCGGCTTTCATCGCCTACTTACGTGGGGGAGACGGAAGCCCAATTGCACGACCGTATTTCCCAACGCTTGGTTCAAGCTTCGCAGAAGGGGTATGAAGTGTTGAAAGAACGTCATCTGAATGACTATTGTCCTTTGTTCGATCGGGTGAAGTTCGACTTGAAAGAAACTCTGCCGGGTGTTCCTACGGATGAATTGGTGAAGTCGCATAAAGAAAGCCGCTATCTGGATATGCTCTATTTCCAATATGGACGTTATCTGATGCTGGCTTCTTCACGCGGCATGAGTTTGCCAAGCAACCTGCAAGGTATTTGGAACAACGACAATACACCGCCTTGGGAGTGTGACATCCATAGCAATATCAATGTACAGATGAATTATTGGCCAGCCGAGGTTTGTAATCTGTCCGAATGCCATCTTCCTTTCTTGAACTATATAACAACGGAGGCCTTACGCCCAAACGGCAGTTGGACGCAAGTTGCACAAAGCGAAAGTTTAAGAGGCTGGAGTATACGAACCCAAAGCAATATCTTCGGTTATACGGACTGGAACATTAACCGTCCGGCGAATGCCTGGTACTGTATGCACCTTTGGCAGCACTATTGCTATACATTGGACATAGAGTTTTTGCTTAATACTGCTTTCCCTGTCATGCGAAGTGCATGCGAATACTGGTTTGACCGCCTTAAAGCGGACAGGAACGGGAAACTGATTGCTCCTGATGAATGGTCGCCCGAACAAGGACCGTGGGAAGACGGTGTAGCTTACGCACAGCAGTTAGTGTGGCAATTGTTCAACGACACCTCACAGGCATTGCAAGCGTTGCAGAAACAAAACATGAGCGTAGATGAGAATTTTGCACAAGAACTATCGGACAAATTGGCGCATCTCGATAATGGCGTGACGATCGGCTCATGGGGACAGATACAGGAATGGAAAACAGACAGCCAGCATTTAGATACATTGGGAAATCAGCACCGGCATCTTTCTCAATTGATAGCTCTTTATCCGGGCAATCAGATTTCCTATTATAAAAATAAAAAAGTTGCGGAGGCTGCCAAACAGACATTACTTTCACGCGGAGATTTGGGAACAGGCTGGAGCCGTGCCTGGAAAATAGCCTGCTGGGCACGCTTATTGGATGGTGATCATGCTTATCGTTTACTCAAGTCGGCCTTAAGTTTATCCGAAATGATGATTGTGAGTATGGATAGCAACAAAGGAGGGGTCTATGAGAATCTGCTCGACTCTCACCCTCCTTTCCAAATCGACGGTAACTTTGGGGCCACAACAGGTATTGCGGAAATGTTACTTCAAAGCCACATGGATTTTATTCAATTGCTTCCGGCTTTGCCTGCGGCCTGGCCGAGTGGTAAGGTAGAAGGAGTTCGTGCCGCAGGGGACTTTACGTTCAGTTTGGAATGGGAACAACAGGCTCTAAGCAAGTGCTCATTCCGTTCCGGTTCCGGTGCAGAGTGCCGTATCTATAGTCCGGAGATTCCTATACGTGGTGTAAAAGATGCTTCGGGTCGGGTTGTGGAAGTTCGTTTGGATGCGGGTGGAATGTATATGATTCCGACAGAGCCTGGTGGAATTTATCAGTTGGTGTTGGAGTAACCTCCACACCAACTTTCCTAAATCTACGTGAGTTCGAAATAAAATCAAAAAATAGCCAGTTGTCCGTCATTGACAAAGTTAACGTCAATGGCGGGCTTCTTTTCAAAAAAGCAGTATGCTGCTAT
>CALUOV010000046.1 GCA_944322275.1 uncultured Bacteroides sp.
TCGAGCAGGATGCCATAGCGTGCATTGTAATTGGCCACGTGCGGCACTCGTCCCCAATATTGCGAGCCGAGGCACCAGGTGTCAGCCTTGTAATCGCCTTTGTAGAAGTAGGGCGTGCCATAGTCTTCCGCGTCAAAGAAGATAATGTCTATCCCGATAGCGGGTGCTTGTTGTTGTAACTGGCGGGCTATCTCCAGTAGGACGCCTACACCACTGGCACCATCGTTCACACCCAATATCGGGGTACGATGCTTCTTCTTGTCAGCATCCTGGTCAGCATAAGGGCGACTGTCCCAATGGGCGCAAAGCAGGACACGGCGCCGGCTGTTCGGATTGTATGCACCGATGATGTTACGCGCCTTCAGTATCGTGTTGTCGTAGGCGATGAGGTCGGCATATTGGTTATAGACTTTGGCACCAAACTGCTCCAACTTACCGGCCAAATAATTACCGCAGGCTTGGTGGGCGTCCGTGTTCGGTACGCGAGGACCGAAGTCGGCTTGCGATTGGATGTATTGATAAGCGCTGTCCGCATTGAAAGCCGGTACATTGACGGTTTGTTCCGATGAGGCGGGCGTGTTAGCCGATTTCGTCTCAGCGTTACTCTTGTTGCCGCAGGCTACGGTGATAGTCATGGCCAGTGTGAATAGAGGAATAAGGGAATACTTTATATTATTCATTGTGCAAGTTATATATATTTATGGTATATAAAATGTCAGTTTCACTTCTTTCTTGCCTACTTCCAGCCGGACGGATGCCCCGTTGACGAGCGGCAGGTTGCGTGTGACGTGACCTACGGGGAAGTTGAAGCAGACGGGATAGTCATAGTCCTTCACCAAGTCGGCCAAGGCACCATACAGGTCTTTGCCCAATTGCTTCTTTTCCTCATATTCGGTGAACTGTCCTATAATGAGACCCGATAAGCGCTCCAGTACGCCACCCAAGCGAAGGTTGTACATCATGCGTTCGATGGCATGAGGGCGTTCGCCCACATCTTCTATAAAGAGCACCGTACCTTCGGCAGGAATGTCATAGGGCGTACCCCGCAGGCCATAGAATACGGCAAAGTTCCCTCCGCGCAATGTCCCTTCCGTTGTGCCCGGGTGGTTCAACTTGTGAGGTTCGCACGTGTAGCCATGAGGAGCATCGGGCGCAAAGAAAGCTCCTGTCAGCATGTCGCGTAAGGCCAATGTACAAAAGTCATCTTCCGGCTCTACCGTCAGGTGCCGGGCCATGGGGGCATGCAGGGAGGTGAATCCTTCGCGCTGCCAAAGGCAATGCAAAGCGGTGATGTCGCTAAATCCAATCATCCACTTGGGCGACTCACGGAAACGGTCGAAGTTGAGTTTGTCTATCAGGTGAACGGCTCCGTATCCGCCCCGGCTGCATAGAATGGCACGTGCGTCCGCATCATCCATCGCCTCCTGTAAGTCCTTCATACGTTGGGAAATGGTGCCTGCATAAGCTCCGTTTGACCCTGCGGCATGTTTCGCCAGGACAGGATTGAGTCCCCAAGCTTTCAGCCGTGTGACCGCACCTTTCAGGAAATGCTTGTCTATTTTGCCGGAGGGAGAAAGAATAACGACTTTGTCTCCTTCGTGCAGGTAAGGGGGGATTATGAGCTTGTCTGATATCATGATGTATAATAGTTTCCCGCAAAAGTACGCATTTCGTGCGAAATAGAAAAACTTTTATCATGAATGTTCCCGTCAGAAAGAAAAAACGGACGTTTGATGGAAGAATGTAATATTTTTCCTTGGCAGTACGCTCCCGTTGCAATCGGCTGTCAAGGTTATGAGGAGTTATGTATAGTGCTTATATTCAACTACTTAATGTAATGCGGAATCCTTATAAATCCTTTGCCAAGTGATTAATAGACCATTTGTCAAGTGGTCTATTAATTACTTATCAAGTGAATAATAGACGGCTTGGACAGTGATCTATTAATCACTCGACTTATGAATAAAAAGGCATTCCACAGATGCTTCCTCGGCATTTATTCTACAGGCAGAATATGGTACAATATTCATTCTTAATTAGGCTCATGTCCTTATGAAACATTTGTTCTTTCATCCATATTGCCAAGATAGGAATTTAACTGGAAAGAAAAAGGCGCCTCTTGTTGCTTGGATTATCGACATTTTTTTCGGATATTTGCCGTAAATCCAATCTCTATGAAACCGATACGAAACTTTACCCAGCTGACTGATCATCTGAAAAGTCTGAACCGCCGGAAACGCATTGCGGTGGTTTGCGCCAACGACCCTAATACAGAATATGCTATAGCCCGTGCCTTGGAGGAAGGCATTGCGGAGTTCTTGATGCTGGGCGACCCGGCCATCTTGCACAAATATCCTACTTTGCGACGCTATCCGGAGTTCGTGAAGATTATCCCTATTGACAATCCCGATGAGGCGGCTCGCGAGGCTGTCCGTATGGTACGTGAAGGCGAGGCGGACATTCTGATGAAAGGCATTATCAATACGGATAACCTGTTGCATGCCGTGCTTGATAAGGAACGTGGCCTTTTGCCCCGCGGCAAGGTGCTGACTCATTTGGCCGTGATGCAGATACCTACGTACCAGAAGTTGTTGTTTTTCTCCGATGCGGCGGTCATTCCCCGCCCCACTTTGCAACAACGCATTGAAATGATACAATACGCCATCCGGACTTGTCATCATTTTGGCATCCGCCGTCCTCGTATAGCGCTGATACATTGTACGGAGAAAGTCAGCGCCAAGTTTCCCCATTCCTTAGATTATGTGAACATTGTGGAGCTGGCCGAGGCCGGTGAGTTTGGCGATGTCATTATTGATGGTCCGCTGGACGTGAAGACTGCTTGCGAGAAGACCAGTGGAGAAATCAAGGGCATTGTTTCTCCTATTGACGGGGAGGCGGATGTACTCATCTTTCCGAATATAGAGTCTGGTAACGCTTTTTACAAGGCCATGACTGTTTTTGCCTACGCCGAGATGGCGGGTTTGTTGCAAGGACCTGTCTGTCCCGTTGTGTTGCCTTCGCGTAGCGATAGCGGCTTGTCTAAATATTATAGTATGGCTATGGCTTGTCTCACCTCTAATAATTTGGAAGAATGAAAATACTTGTAATCAATCCTGGCTCGACTTCCACTAAAATGGCGGTTTATGAAGATGAGCATGCCGTGTTTGTCAAGACCTTGCGTCACCCGGTAGATGACTTGATGCGTTATCCCCGCATCATCGATCAGTTTGAGTTTCGTAAGAACTTGGTGCTTGACGAGCTGCAACGTGAGGGAATTCCCTTCCGTTTCGATGCCATCATTGGGAGGGGCGGGTTGTTGAAACCCATTCCAGGCGGTGTGTACGAGGTGAACGATGCCATGTTGGATGATATCATGCATGCCATGCGTACCCATGCCTGCAACTTGGGCTGTTTGATAGCATCTGAGCTGGCACATGCCTTGCCTGGCTGCCGTGCTTTCATAGCCGATCCCGGTGTAGTAGACGAGTTGGATGAAGTGGCGCGTATCACAGGTTCGCCTCTTATGCCGCGCATTGTTATCTGGCATGCGCTCAATCAGCGTGCCATTGCCCGTCGCTATGCCGCCGAACAGACTTCCCTGCATCCTGAACGGCCGGTACGTTATGAAGATCTGAACCTGATTGTGTGCCATTTAGGCGGAGGAATTTCCGTAGGTACGCATCACTTGGGCCGTTGTATCGATGTGAACAATGCATTGGACGGGGAAGGGCCTTTCTCGCCCGAGCGGGCTGGGACATTGCCTGCAGGTGACTTGATAGACCTCTGCTTTTCGGGTAAATTGTCACAGGCGGAGTTAAAGAAACGCATTTCCGGACGTGCCGGATTGGCTGCTCATTTAGGTACTACGGATGTACGAGAGGTGGAGCAACGAATTGCTGATGGGGATGAACATGCCCGCTTGGTGCTGGACGCCATGATTTACCAGATAGCCAAAAGCGTGGGGGCGGCATCGGTTGTGCTTTACGGCCGTGTGGATGCCATCTTGCTGACCGGAGGAATTGCGCATTCCGATTACATCGTTTCCCGCTTGCGCCAACGTGTTTCCTTCTTGGCGCCCGTTCATGTCTATCCCGGTGAGGACGAGCTGGAAGCTTTGGCACTGAATGCATTGGGAGCTTTGCGGGGAGAACTGGACATACAAATATACGAGTAGATATATGAATAGAAAAACTCGACAATCTGCTTAAAGGAAGCAAGACCATCGAGTTTTTCACTGGGTATGTAGAATCTGTATAAACTAATACTTATTTGCGGTCATCATGTCCGCGACGTGCGGGACGCTCCCGACGTTCAGGCTTCTCAGTATACCCTTCCGGCTTCGGAATAAGCACACGGTGAGAAAGTTTAAACTTACCTGTCTTGGGGTCAATATCCAATAACTTCACTTCGATGTCATCCCCTTCTTTCAGTCCAGCTTCCTCTACGGTTTCCAGGCGTTTCCAGTCTATCTCTGAGATGTGTAGTAATCCGTCACGTCCCGGCAGGAACTCTACGAACGCACCGTAAGGCATGATGGAACGAATCTTACCCGTATAAACTTCACCTACTTCGGGAACGGCTACGATAGCCTTAATCATGCGTTTGGCTTTTTCAATGCATTCCTTATTAGTACCGGCTATCTCTATGATGCCTTCGTTACCGACCTCATCAATATTGATGATGGCACCAGTCTCTTCCTGCATACCTTGAATGATTTTTCCACCCGGGCCAATGACGGCACCGATAAACTCTTTCGGAATAGTCATTGTCTCGATGCGTGGAGCATGCGGCTTCAAGTCCGGACGAGGCTCGGCGATGCATTCGGTCAGTTTCCCAAGGATATATTCACGGCCTTCTTTGGCTTGCAACAATGCTTTCTCCAAGATATCGTATGACAAACCATCGACTTTAATATCCATTTGTGTGGCGGTGATACCGTTTTTGGTTCCAGTCACCTTGAAGTCCATGTCACCCAAATGGTCTTCGTCACCCAAGATGTCGGACAATACAGCGTACTTGTCTTCACCGGGGTTCTTGATAAGTCCCATGGCGATGCCCGATACCGGATTATTAATCTGCACACCTGCATCCATCAGCGCCAGCGTACCGGCACATACGGTAGCCATGGAAGAAGAACCATTGGATTCCAATATATCAGATACAACACGTACTACATAAGGATAATTTTCGGGTATTTGTCCTTTCAACGCACGCCAGGCCAAGTGTCCGTGGCCAATTTCGCGGCGGCCTACACCACGTTGAGCTTTGGCTTCGCCGGTAGAGAACGGGGGGAAATTGTAGTGCAGCAGGAAACGTTCCTTACCTTGAGTCAATACATCGTCCACAATTTTCTCATCATCTTTCGTACCGAGCGTTACGGTAGCCAAAGCCTGTGTCTCTCCACGGGTAAAGATGGATGAACCGTGAGGTCCGGGCAACGGACTGACTTCACACCAGATAGGGCGAATATCTGTCGTCTTACGTCCATCAAGACGCTTGCCTTCATCAAGGATACAACGGCGCATGGCTTCTTTCTCTACATCGTGATAATAGCGGTCAATCATCGGCCCCTTCTCTTCCAGTTCCTCTTCGGTAAACTGTGCCTTGAATTCTTCGCAAATAGCATCGAAAGCATCCTGGCGGGCGTGTTTGTTGGTATTTCCACTGGCAGCCACGGCATATGCCTTGTCGTAGCAGGCTTCATGTACGGCCTTGCGCAGGTCTTCATCATTCACTTCGTGGTCGTATGTGCGCTTGACGGTAGAGCCAACCTCTTCTGCCAGTTCCATCTGAGCCTTGCACATCGGTTTGATAGCCTCGTGAGCGGCTTTAAGAGCGGCCAGCAAATCTTGTTCTGAAACCTCTTTCATCTCGCCTTCTACCATCATGATGTTCTCATAGGTAGCGCCTACCATCAAGTCCATATCGGCTTTCTCCAATTGTTCGAATGTAGGATTGATGACGAACTGTCCGTCAATGCGTGCCACACGAACTTCGGAGATAGGTCCGCCAAATGGAATGTCCGATACAGCCAAAGCTGCCGAAGCGGCCAAACCTGCCAAAGCATCAGGCATATCAACACCATCAGCCGAGAAAAGGATAATGTTTACATATACTTCAGCGTGAAAGTTGTCGGGGAATAAGGGGCGTAGAGCACGGTCTACCAAGCGGCAAGTCAATATTTCATAATCCGATGCACGTCCTTCGCGTTTGGTGAAACCTCCTGGAAAACGTCCGAATGCGGAGTATTTCTCTTTGTACTCTACCTGAAGCGGCATAAAATCTGTTCCGGGAACTGCGTCTTTTGCGGCACAAACAGTAGCCAACAGCATGGTATTTCCCATGCGCAGCATCACAGAACCGTCTGCCTGTTTTGCCAGCTTTCCCGTTTCGAGTGTGATGGTTCTTCCATCGGGCATCTCGATCGTCTTAACAATTGGGTTAATCATAAAAATTTCTTAGTATCAATGTTTCTTTCTAAAATTCGCGCAAAGATACATAAATAATTTACTTAACACGGTGGTTCTGAGATAAAAACTTGCAGTTTCCTACTTTTTTTAGCATTTGACGCATATATCATGGATGAAATATACTCATAAGAATGTTAGAAACCTAAAAGGGTAATGTTAGAAACATTGATGGCCTATGTTTCTAACATTACCCAAGGGAGTTTTCGGCAGGGAGTGACGGTTACACTAACATGTAAATTAAAAAGATATACAGTATTGAAAAAGTCTTTTCAAACTTCATTCTATGTTTACGGTAAGCTTTGACAAGTGCATCCACTACATCTTGGCCGTATGGAGTAAAGCCCACTATATCATATTTACTCGCGTCACTTTTAAATATGCCATAACGGGTTTCACGCCACCAGTCCATTTTACAGTCATAGAAGCGACACTTTAAACGCATATGCATATTCTCCGACAGGATGAGAAGGCAACGTGATATAAAGTCCGTCTTCTTTCTGTTCCCATTCCAGCTTTTGTCCATTGGGCACAAATGTTACAGACGTTACGTCCCCTATCTCTTGCGCATTCAAATGTTCTACTTTAAGAACCGCATTGTTTCCGGGCCAATCCAAGACGAGTACATAGACCGTATTCTTTTTCGTTGTGAAACGCAAGTCCTTTGCTGTATAAGCATAAAGATTGTCCGCATACTTGTTGTTTTCTGAGACAGTCCGCTGATCAGTGGCATTCTCACCGAACACCTTAAAAGGACGAGTGCCATAGATGCTCTCTCCGTTCAGCTTCAGCCAATTACCGATCTTGACAAGCTCATCCCGGAATGTTTCCGGCAGGCTTCCGTCGGCCCGCAGTCCGACATTCAGCATCATAGTGCCATTTTTACTTACAATGTCCACTAGGTTATCTATAATCTGTCCCGCGGTCATGCGCAATTTGTCTTTCGTATCCGCATCAGATACAGCATTCATGCCAGCATCCCCGCCATTTTCATTAATATTCAGTGAATTACCCATATAGAACCAACCAGGATTCACAGTTGTATCCACCAAAAAAGGATTTTTCTGCAAATCGTCCACGCCCGAACATTCACGGTCTAAAGTAAATCCCGCACGAGGCCGTTTGATGGTAAGCACGCCTTGTTGGGTTCCTTCTTCCGTGATATTCATATTATAGAAATGTGCCGCCAGTTGTTGTCCATAAATGCCGTTGGGCAACGGACCGTCAAAATACAATAAATCCGGGTCGTATTTATCCACCAGTTCCTTTGTGCGTTCATACCATTGCTGGGCGAACTCGGGTTCTTGACGCATCATGCGGTTATCGGTACGTTTGCCATACAAGCCATCGAATTCCGGATTCATATAATCGTAAGGAATGCCCGCATAAGGGCCTGACGGATCCGCATTGCTACCTTGGAAAAAAGCGTGTTCATGATAGTAGTTACTAAGATGGGAAGTGATAGCGAAATGTAAGCCGACCTTTTGGCAGGCTTTTTGCCAGGCACCGACGATATCAATTCCCGGACCCATATTCACCGAATTCCAAGGCTGATGACTGGAGTCGTACAAATCAAAATTGTCGTGATGGACAGCCATGACCCCGATGAACTTAGCTCCTACTTCTTTGTAGAAAGCGGCTAATGAGTCGGCATTGAACCGTTCGGCTTTCCACATCGGGATGAAATCTTTGTAACCGAACTTGGAGGGATGGCCAAAATGTTTCAGATGGTACTGATAGACTTTGGGAGCCTGGGCTTTGTATCCCAGCGTTTCACACTTCAGCAAAGAGGAATCGGGCGCTTGGCACCAATACATCCAACGGCCATAATGCCCATCGTATCCGGGTATACTGTTCACCCCCCAATGCATATATATACCGAACTTTGCATCGCGAAACCATTCGGGGCACTGATAGTTGGCGGCTAAGGATTCATCATTGGCTTGTACCGGTCCATCCGCAATATCAAAATGGTAAGTAGCCGCACTGGGATTGATAACGGCATCCTGACCGAAGTCGTCATGCGTCGCCCACTGGGTCTGTGCCTGTATGGTCAGCGCGCTAAAGAATGAAAGAGAAAGTATGAGTTTTGATTTCATAATAGCAAACTGTGTTTATTCTAATTCATAACCTAAATTATAAGTCTTATGATTGACATTGACTTCTATCGCCATTTTATGTCCGGTTGCGCTCTTGACAGAGACAGACATCTTCATTGATTTTTTTACTTTCTTATCCGGATAAATCACAGTGATGTAACGTACTGGTTCCGGAGTGGATTTCACCGCATTGAATGCGATGGCCGGACGTTGAGTGCGTTGGAGGTAGGCAGTAGAGTACCAGCCTTCTTCTTCCACCATTTGCATGCTATCAGGTCCAAAACAACGGAGCACTGCATTGCTGTTACCCGCATACCGTGTACACAATAGGTTTTTCTGCTTGTCAATATCTACCTTCCCATCGCAAAGTTGATAGTGAAGATTCACAATGCCGGTCGCTTCTCCAAAGGCTTCATCCACAATGACGAAGAAGCTGTTATCTACAAAAAATACGGAACGGCGGTGTGACAAGCCCTCGTAACTGGGATTTTCGGTTACAAGCACTTGCGCGTTAGGTAGCTTTTCCCATAATTTAGTGACTGATTGAGTGGTTTCCAGATTCTTGTTATTCAACGTCAATGTGTTGTGAACCATTGTCTGACGGAACCAGTTACGCTTTTTCCAGACTTCTTCATTTCCACCATAGATGTATGAGCCGGAATCGGGGAACAGATTCTTTCCGTTGAACCATAGTTCGAAGGTGCCGTTGTCCGGTTGACAATGCCACTCCCCTTTAGGTCCGGCTTTCAGAATCATTACTGTAGCGTCTTGTCCCCATCCGTTGCGGAAAGTGAAGAAACCTGTCTTGGCTGCAGCGTGACATAATTCATCTGGTAGTTTACCTTCTTTACCTTGTGTGGCAAAGTAGCGCAATTGCTCATTCTCTGGGAACAACTTCAGCCAACGTTGAAAATTACGTATTTGACTGAATGGTGCCGGACGACGGGCATCGCTGAAGCAAGGATAGGTATAGTCCGGAAAATAAACATTCATAGAGAATTGAATCATTTTCTTGATGGTTTCAGTGTAAGATGCGGGAAACTCGTCCCCATAGCCGTTTTCTTGAGCCATTTTGAGGGCGTCACTAAAAATCTCAATACATCCCAAGTGATATCCTAGGTCCAGTTCATATTGTCCTCCATCGGCATATACCTGTTTCTTTATTTCACGGTTTAAAATGTCGGTTCCGCTTTTACGCCAATTAGGCGCTTCAATGAATTCCGGGAAAAAAATGCCGGCACAAAGTACGTATTCTGCTTCGAACAACAAGTGATTACCTTGCTGAGAATAGTTGTCCATCGTATGTCGGGCATGTCTGAAATAGTTTACCAAGAAATCTGTAAGAAAAGCCGGAGTAAAAGCTTGGGCGTTCAAAAAGAGCGTGAATTGGTTGATTTGGTCTTTCAGCCGTCCGCTTGCTTCCAATGGGCGCCAGGCAAAACGTACATTCTCGGCTATTCCTGTTACTTCATTTACATCGTACACTTCGTATAATATCGGGTCAATTTGTTGCAGCGGGTTCTTTTTTATCCAATCCGTGAACTGATATACCCATTCTTTGGCATATTTTTCGTCTTTGGTCAGCCAATAAGCCTTCCCCATTGGCGTAAACCATTTGTGCCGATGGAGCTGCCAGCGAAGTTCGTTATCCTTCACCGGCCAATATTGCCAATTGATATCCTTTCCATAATTATATGAAGGTTGGTAGCCATTATGGGCAAAAAAAGTATGTTCCAAGGCGTCATCTGCCCACTTCTGTTCTGTTTCACTGATGGTGATATGGTTCAGGTCAAGAAACGGATTAACAATGCCCGTACGTTGGCGATAATAGGTCAACAGCTCTTGTGCCGCAACTTCTAATTTATCATCGAAATAAGCCTCTTTTACTTTTTCCAATCCTGGATAGTCCAGATTGAGCAGTGAAAACACTTCTTTATTAAGTATTTGTGCCTGCATTGCATGAAATGAGAATATGCAAGCTAATATTAGAATTAAATGTTTCATCGTTATTTTCGGTTATTAATGCATAGTCAATTTTGTAAAAAGGGGATGCACATAGCATCTGCACATCCCCTTTTCTTAATATAAGATACCTATTGAAAAACTGTTTATCATGAAACCGAATTAATTGTAGCGGGCGGTATCCCACCATACCCGGACATTCAGTCCATCACCTTGCCCACCGTTCAAGGATGGGTCGGTTGCATTGGCATTGTTGTTGGTTAATTCGTTATCCACATAGCGCAACTTTTTGATGAACTCGTTGTTGGCCGGGTTGATGCTCGGTTCCAGACTTTGTACGATAGGCTGGAGGTCTGGGTAACCCGTACGGCGGAATTCCGCCCAAGCTTCATCGGCATTGGGGAAGATTCCAATCCATTTTTGAGTGATAATCTTCTTGAGCTTGGTCTCAAAGTCATCCGCATCGTTCCAAGCTACATTGCCCGTAGTGATATACGTATCGTCATCGGTGGTAGTGTATGAGCCGGCAGGAGCCATTTCTCTCATTTCTTCAAAAGACGCACGGATACCGGCTTCATAATTGGACTTGGCATCTCCGGCTCCTTGCCATCCTCTGATTGCGGCTTCTGCTCTCAAGAAACAAACCTCTGCATAGTTCATGAGCATCCAGGGTACTCTTAAGTGACCGGAAGGTTTGGCTACTCCGGAACCTTTCTGTGCCGAATTCCAATCGTATCCCCACATATATCCCCACAAAAATGAGTTATACTCTTTGGAATATTCGGTTTGTGCCAGACTGGAACCAGGCAGTCCGTTGGGAACTCCTTTGAATTGAACTGCATCGGTTTCCCCATTTACCCATGCCTGGGTTTGTGATAAAACCAAGGTCGTACGTGGGTCTGCTATGGTTCCGTTGTAATTTAGCATCATGTCCACAATTGTTTTGCTTGCTCTGAAGTCATCCCAATCCAAGTTGTCCAAGAACGGATTGGCCCATGTAGAAGTCTCCGGAGTTGTTACTCGCGCATTGTCATCATTCGAAGTCATCAAAGACTCTTTCAAGGCGGCCTCTCCTTCAGCTTTAGCTTTCTCAGGGTCGATGAATGACAGACGGATGGCTGCACGCAGGCGTAAGGAATTGGCTAATTTAATCCATTTGTCTACATCACCTTGATACATCATGTCTTCGTTTCCATACTGCAATTGATCGTTCCTTTTTTGTTTAAGCAAATCAACGGCTTCCGTTAATGATTGGAATACATCGTAATAAATATCTTTTTGCTCATCATAAACGGTTTGTGTCTCTCCGTATCCGGCGTTGAAATAAGGAATGTCACCGAATGTGTCGGTTTGACGGATCGTACTGAGAGCTGCGGTGATACGCATAATCTGGTACATGTCCTCATATTCGGGATGAGCTTCCAATGCATTGTTTATTTCACGTATGTTTTTTAGCATAACTGTATAATAAGGAGTCCACATGCCACGCTCGGCCCATGATGAATTGAATTCATAATTACCTGAACGGAAATCTGAAGAGGCGTTGGAACCATATTGACAATACAGGAAAGCGTAGAGTCTGGTTGCTCTTTGATAATCTCCGGCAATCATGTGGAATCCGTTGTATTGCATGTTGGGCAATATCAGATCGGGAGAGACTTCGGTAATAGCCAAGGGGTCTTTGTTCATGTCTTCAAATCCGTTGGTACAACCTACAGTGAGGACTGAAGCGACTAATAAGGTAAATATTTTGTTTAGTTTCATGACGTTTCTTTTTTAGAATTTTACATTGAGTGAGAAACCGATGTTACGTGTAGAAGGCAATGCCGCCAATTCGAATGCTTGGAATACGTCTTGGCTGTTTTGAGCATATTCGGCGTTAACCGGAGCGGCCTTGTAGATATTGAACAAATCACGGCCCACAATTGAAACCTTTACGCTACGGAGCGGAGTTTTGCTGAGCCACTTCTTAGGCAATGTATATCCGATGGATAACTCACGCAGTTTAACGTAAGTGGCATCGTGCAGGAATTCTTCACCCACAGGATAGTTGCCGGCAATGGTCGAGTAGTATTGTTCTGCTGTAATTTGTTTGGTATTTTCCTGCCCGGTTGATTCTACAATGCCGTCTACGACCATACCGTCACGTCCTTCCAATGTACGGGCTGATGTACCCGCGCCACAGGCAAGCGCATCCGTCAGTGACAAGAACTGACCGCCGTATCTGACATCAATAAGGGCGCTGAGAACCAAATCCCTCCAGCTGATAGTTGTTCCGAAAGAACCGGTCCACTTAGGCATCATGTTACCAATCACTTTCGTAGATGAGGTATCAATCAAAGGAAGGCCATTGTCATCCACCAGGATACGTCCGTCTGCATTTCTTCTGTAAGAGGTTGAAACGATATCACCAAACTTACCACCTTCGTCCATAACCACTGAACCGATTCGGACCATTGTCGTTAATGGGAATTGATAACGTTTGATTTTCTCATCCAAATAAACATTACGTGTCTCATTCTTTCCCCAGTTTAAAGTAACGTCCCACCTCCAATCTTTATTTTGGATTGGTGTTGCTGTAACCATCAATTCAATACCCTTGCTTTCCATCTTACCAGCATTTATATTTTTCATTGTATATCCTGATGAGGCAGGTATCGGCATCGAAAGAATCTGGTCGGTAGTGGTCGATTTGTAGAATGTGAAATCAATGCCAAAACGGTTGTTGAACATACGGTAGTCAAAACCGACCTCCCATGACAGTGTACTTTCCGGTTTTAAGTCGGCTAACGGATAAGTATTGGAGGTCTGTCCATAAGTATAGTCGCCGATTGAACTGAGTGAATAGACATTGGCCAGTTCATAGGGAGATGTATCATTTCCTACTTGGGCGATAGAACCTCTTATTTTAAGGTAAGTAATCCATTCCGGCAGTTTGATCATTTCCGAAACAATGGCACTTACGCTGGCAGACGGATAGAAATAAGACCAGTTAGTAGACGGCAATGTGGATGACCAGTCGTTTCTGGCTGTAAGGTCGAGGTATACCATACTCTTATAACCGATGGTTGCATTACCTAAAACGGAATTGATACGTTTGGACCAAAAATCCTGGGTTGCCAGCTTCTTCAAACCGTTACTGATGGCAATGAAATGCGGCAAGATAGCTTCCCCGCTTTCTGCTCCCAAGGTTTTGTATTTGCTATATTGAGTAGCGATGCCCAAGTTGGCTGTTACGGAGAAATCTTTGAATCGTTTGTCAAAATTCACCATCAAGTCGGCATTCAACTCTGAATTAATAGAGTTGTCTATTGTCAGAAAATCATCGGGGCTTTCACCTTGATGCAGATAGGAATGGTAATCTTCCAAATTATCGTTGATGCGGTCCAAGCCTATTCTTCCTGTGATTTTCAGATAATCTGTGATATTTCCTGTGAGAGTAATTTGCCCTTGAAAACGGTCTCTGTCCAGTTTATTCCCATTGTCGTTCAGAACAAGCGCATAAGGATTGAAACGGATGTTGGAAGGACCGGACCAATTTACGGCATATCCATCCAGTCCAATCGGATTTTGCAAGTCTTGCAGGCGGATGCTTCGTGGCATTTGGATGAAATGCTGCCAAACGCCATTATATGTATTTGCTCTGTTTTTTACTTTCTCACGGAAATAAGCGATTTTAGCGCCAAGAGTCAGGTACTTGTTTTTTACTTCAACGTTCAGGTTATAATTCTGCTTCACCATGGACTCATTGGGAACGATACCCTGGTTACGAGAATCTGTGAAAGAGAAACGGGCATTGATGTTTTCTGTTCCGCCAGTGGCACTCAGTGAATTGGTGTAAGCCAATCCGGTACGGAAGAAGTCATCCACTTGATTGGTTTGCGGTACCATTGCATAGTCGCTGTAGGCTTCGTCCCCATAGAATTCTCTACGCCAGTTTGGAATCATCTGTCCTTCCATTTTAGGCCCCCAAGAGCCCAAAGCTTCCAAGGAGAACACTCCTTGCGAACCTTGTCCATAGACGTTTTGGAATTCATAGGAGTCGTAAGCTTGGGTCATGGCTACATATCCATTGTATTCCAATTGAAGTTTTCCTTCTTTTCCTTTCTTCGTGGTGATGACAATAGCACCGTTCTGTGCGCGAGAGCCGTATAAGGCTGCGGCATTGGCACCTTTCAGTACGGAGATACTTTCAATGTCATCCGGATTTAAGTCTGCTGCACCTGATGAATAGGAGAATTGTTGGGTACTATTTGTAGTGTCCAAAATAGGCAATCCATCCACGACCCATAAAGGCGCGTTATTGCCACTCAATGAATTCATACCACGCATTACGATACGGGTAGGTCCTCCAAGCCCTTCACCTGATTGGGAAATCTGTACACCGGCCACTTTCCCTTGCAGCATGTTTGATACGCTGGTAGAACGGTTTTCGGTAAGGTCATCTGTTTTCACCTCTTGCATGGCATAACCTAACGCTTTCTTTTCACGTTTGATACCTAACGCGGTTACAACCACTTCGTCCAACATTTCATTGTCTTCAGTCAATGTAATATTGAAGTCTGTTTTCCCTTTCAATGGAACTTCCTGTGTCGTGTATCCGATAAAAGAAATGACCAAGATGCCGTCGTCAGGAGCTTCGAAGCTAAACTTGCCATCCATATCCGTAATGGCACCGATGGTCGTTCCTTTTACGGAGACATTGGCACCGATAACCGGACCAAAATTGTCCTTGACTACGCCTGTGATTTTTTTATTTTGCAGGATGGTTTCTACAGAGTGATTTCCTGCCAACAAAGATGGTGCAGAGTTTCCGGCATATCCGGGTAAACAGCTGGCACTAACTAAAAGAGAAAGAACAAGCGTTCGTTTCATACGATCTTTTTGTTGTTTCATGGTTTAAAAAATTAAAATTCAACGCTGCAAAGGTAGGGGAATGGTGTAAATGCCTGTTTACACTTTTGTAGATATGAATTGCAAAATTGTGCGGAATAACCTCAAAAAGCCTGAAAACTATGAAATGGCCATTCAAATAAAATCAGGCATAGTCAGTATCCTAAGATAAAAGGCAAAGCATCTTAAGATAAAGGGCCAAATATTTTAAGATGAAAGGCGGATTATCTTAAGATAGTGGAATAGGTAGACAATAATAAAAGGATGTACCTGCAATGTACATGCAGGCGCATCCTTTTTGATATAAAAAAGAAAGGAGAAAAATTTGCTTAAAGTGCGGCTTGGATAGCTTCGGCTATAGCCTTAAATTCATCATCGGAAAGTTTGAGCTTGGGATTGGAGAACAGCATGTCTTTTTCACTCTGCATAGGTATTAGATGAATGTGTGCATGAGGAACTTCCAGTCCAAGCACGGCCATGCCTACCTTCTTACAAGGGAAAGCTTTGCTGATGGCTAACGCCACCTTCTTGGCAAACACATGCATCATCGCTAAATCTTCATCATTCAAGTCGAAGATGTAGTCTACTTCCTGCTTGGGAATGACCAGTGTGTGGCCTTTCACCAGTGGATTGATATCAAGAAACGCAAAGAACTTTTCGCTCTCCGCTACTTTGTAGCTGGGTATCTCGCCCGCTACGATTCTGCTGAATATTGTTGCCATAATGATCGTTATAAAAACAAGGCAGACACATGCGTGCATGGTCTGCCTTGCGGATTTAAAATGAAATGTTTACGACTTCGAGTTCAATCATTCCTTGAGGAACTTTGATTTTGGCGATTTCGCCTACCTTCTTACCCAACAAGCCTTGTGCAATGGGAGTGTTAACCGAAATCTTTCCTTCTCTCAGGTTGGCTTCACTTTCGGATACGATGGTATAAGTCATCTTCATACCGTTCTTCACGTTTTTCAGTTCTACCTTGTTCAGAATCTGTACGGAGTCGGTCTTCAACTTTGATTCATCGATAATTTTCGCGTCAGCAATGATTGCCTTCAGCTTGTTTATTTTCATTTCGAGCATACCTTGTGCCTCTTTGGCGGCATCGTATTCTGCATTTTCGGATAAGTCGCCCTTATCACGTGCCTCGGCAATAGCTGCCACAATCTTAGGGCGCTCTACCGTTTCCAACTCTTTCAAATCGGCTAACAACTTGTTGTAGCCTTCTTCTGACATATAAGCCATACTGTTTTCCTCCTATTTTTGATTCGTTATTAATAGACGTATAAACAAAAAAGAATTCCAACATGTCCGGCATGCTGGAACCCTCTTCCTTCTATTTTCGTGGCAAAGGTAATACTTTAATCTTTATCTAGCAAACTTTGAGCCGTGTTTTCTAACATATTTAAAGGCTTCTTCCTATATGAATACATTAAAGCAGGGCTTTTATCTTTGCCTCCAGCTTGCTGAGGTCATCCACTCTTTCGCTCAATTCATTATTGCGGTTGACGAGGTATAAAGTGGGGATGTCCTGTATATTATAGGTAGTTACCAAAGTCGAATAGATACCGCTGGCATCGCGTACACAAATCCAGGGAAGATTGTCGGCCGTTGTTTTCCAATAATGTTCATCGGCGTCCAATGAGACCTGGTAGATTTCCAATCCTTTGGCCGCATAGGTATCGTACAATTCACGCAACAGGTAATTGCGGCTGGCAGACACGGCGGTCTGATAGATGGTGAAGTCGAGAGCAACGACTTTCCCTTTCAGCTCGCTCAACTTGCGTATATTGCCTTCCATATCGCGCAGCTCGATATCTATCACACCGGTTTCCTGCACTTCGATCTCCGGCGCCTGAACCGTCTGTTGAGGTACGCGTGTATTCTTCATGCCTTTGATGACAATGTTATAAAGATTCTTGGAACGGTCGGCATGAGGGTAATAATTGTTCAGACTGGTTGCTACGGCAGCAAAACACTTAATGTCATCACGGCTGTTCAGCGGGTCGAAGATGAGGTAATTGTTCAGCTTCTGAAATAGAGCAAAGTAAGCGGCCGCCGTATTGGGAGCCGAGAATATGTAGCGTATCTTTACATCATTTTTGTAGCGCTGAAGCATGGATTGCAAGCTGTCCTGGTAGACATCTACGCCGATTGCACGGCTTTGCATTGCCCGTGTCAAAGCATCGGCTTGGTTCTGCAATTGCAATTGCATGAGTGAGAGCTCTTTGATCTTTTCGCTATTGGCCGAACCTTCCACTGTATAGTCCGTGGCAAAGTTGTCATAACCAGCCTTGAAGTGTAGCGTTTCCGTGGAATCTACCGAGAAGTTGATGACTTTGTCTTCTATGCGCAGGCGATAAAACTCGGGCGACTCCGGACGGTTCCCTTTGAACGTAAACGTTCCGCTTCCGCCAAGTTTGGCCGAATCCATCGGTATGATGCCTTCCAATGCGGATGCTTCCAAGTAAAGTGTCTTGCCATCGGCGCCGGCTACTTCACCTTCTACCTTAAATTGAGGTTCCGAATTACAGGCACTCAGGGCGATTACCGCAAGTGCCCCCATAAAAAGTTTCTTCATATTCGTGTGCTTTTGCTATTCCATTTAATCGGGGAGCAAAGATAAAACAAAAAAGTGAGATACTGAGCAAATTGGAGAGCCAACTACTTAAGAAA
>CALUOV010000047.1 GCA_944322275.1 uncultured Bacteroides sp.
TCAAAACGGAAACCTTTGTCACGCTCAGACCATGCTTCACGGCGGAACTTATCAATTATCTTTGTAAATGTTGTCATCATATTTCCTTATTAATTCCATCGTTAATCAATCTTCTCGCATCTACATTCAATATGGAGGCTATCTTCATTAGCATCTCCAAAGAGGGTTGACTTATATTGGAGCACCAACGTGAGATAGTCGCTTCGTTTTTTCCTAACTGTCCAGCTAACCATTTCCCGGTTTTACCTTGTTCTACTAATACAATTTTTAGTCGATTTATTTTTTCTGTTCCCATATTCAATTCATATTCAAGTATGCGATAATAGATTGAAGCTATTTGCAAAGGTAATGATTAATTCTAAGAAACAGTAAGAAGTGAGCCTCAATATTCCTCCATGATAGCATCTTTATATTATATTCTTTATGGAAATTATATCAATCGTCCTCTAATTGTCAACTGCAATGTGTCTGACCACTCAGTTGATGTATGTTGAAAAAATGATTACTCAAATACGGAATTCATTTAAACCCGATATAGAAATAGAAGTCGGATTAAAAATGAATATTGTATCATATTCTGCCTGTAGAATCAAAGTCGCGGAAGCATCTGCGAAATGCCTTTTTATCCATAAGTTGAGTGATCTATAGACCACTTCCTAGGCCGTCTATTATTCACTTGCTAAGTGATTAATTGATCACTTGACAAAGGATTTATTATTCGCTTGACAAAGGATTTATTAGGAATTTGTGTTTCGCTAAACTTTTGGATATAAGCCTTCTGTATATGATTGATTGTCATCTTACCAACTGCTTGTAACGGGAGCATACTGCCAAGGAGAAAAATCACATCCTTCCATCAAACGTCTGATCTTTTCTTTCCTCCAAAGGAATATGTTTTTTATAAAATGACAAGTTGGCGTTGTGTTCAATAGCCTAACAAATAATCATAGAGAGAGCGAAGAAAATATAAAAAAAGCAGCTATCGGATTTAGATAACTGCTTTGCTTTCCTTGCTTAAAAAGTGGTGCCACCAGGAATCGAACCGGGGACACAAGGATTTTCAGTCCTTTGCTCTACCAACTGAGCTATGGCACCATCGCTTTGGGATTGCGGGTGCAAAGGTAGTGAAAGTTTTGGACTGTGCAAGGGATTGAATGGAAAAAACTTATTCAACCGATGAATTTGTATCTTTTTCGTCCCTTAGCGGGTTCCATCCTTGAGCTTTTAACTCAAATTCCTGCCCATCGCGGGTAATGAGGGCGTAACCAAGCTCAGGTTTGGTGATGTGACCTATCAGCTTCACTCCTTCCATATCCTGTATCTTTTCATGGTCTGCAATGGGAACAGTGAACAAGAGTTCGTAATCCTCACCTCCGTTCAGAGCGCAAGTGGTAAGATTCATATTGAATTCTTCAGCCATGACCGCTGTCTGATAGTCTATAGGAATGTGTTCCTCGTAGACACGGCATCCCACATGGCTTTGCGTACAGATATGCAGCAGTTCGGAAGAAAGTCCGTCCGAAATGTCCATCATGGCGGTGGGTACGATGCCTGCCTCATGCAACTTTTGAATAATATCACGCCGTGCCTCAGGTTTGAGTTGACGCTCAAGCAAGTATTCTTTTCCGGCAAAGTCGGGTTGTACATCTTCTCCTTTTCCACGGAGGGCGGCTTTCTCGCGTTCCAGAAGTTGGAGTCCCATATAAGCGGCACCCAAATCGCCACTCACACAGATAAGGTCTGTTTCTTTAGCGCCATTGCGATAAACCACCTTTCCTTTCTCTCCTTCGCCAATGCAAGTGATGCTGATGGTCAAGCCGGTAAGCGATGAAGAGGTATCACCTCCTACGATGTCTACCCCGTATTCCTCGCAAGCCAAGCGAATGCCGGCATAAAAGGCTTCCATGTCTTCGATACAAAAACGTTTGGAAAGGCCGATGGAAACGGTAATCTGGCGCGGAGTGCCGTTCATTGCATAAATGTCGGAGAAATTGACTACAGCCGACTTATAGCCCAAGTGTTTTAAAGGCACATAAGTAAGGTCGAAGTGTACGCCTTCCAACAAAAGATCAGTGGTAACCAATATCTCTTTATCGGCGGAATAAGAAAGAACGGCGGCATCATCTCCTACACCGTAGAGTGTGGATGCGTTTTGCGGCTCAATGCCCTCGGTGAGATGACGGATAAGACCGAATTCGCCGAGTGTTGCTATTTCTGTTCTCATAGAAATTATTTTTATGTTCATATAAAACACGGAGACACGAGGCTGCAGAGTCCTTATGCGCTTACTCTGTGCCTCTGTGTCTCTGTGTTCAAAAATAGATTAAGCACGATTAATCAGTTCACGCATGATTTCCGTCATACGGGGCTGAGCTTCATCTGCGGCTTTCTGCACTTCTTCATGTGACACCTCCACAATCTGGCCTTCCAACCCAAGGTCGGTGATGACTGATACGCCGAAGACCTTGATGCCGCAATGGTTGGCTACAATCACTTCAGGTACGGTAGACATACCTACAGCGTCCGCTCCCATGATGTGGAACATCTTATATTCGGCCGGAGTTTCGAACGTAGGGCCTTGTGTGCCTAAGTAAACGCCATGCTGCACCTTGATGCCTTTCTCTTGAGCGATGGCATCGGCCTTGCGGATTAGCTCACGGTCGTAAGCCTGGCTCATGTCCGGGAAACGAGGTCCATAGGGAATGTTCTTGCCACGCAAGGGATGTTCGGGGAAGAGATTGATGTGGTCGGTAATAATCATGAGATCACCGATAGAGAAAGCGGGATTCATGCCTCCGGCCGCATTGGACACGAAAAGAGTCTTGATACCCAGTTCACGCATGACACGCACGGGGAAAGTCACTTCCTGCATGGAATATCCCTCATAGAAGTGGAAACGGCCTTGCATAGCCATGATGTCCTTCTCGCCCAACTTGCCGAAAATGAGTTTGCCACTATGTCCTTCCACAGTGGAGAGGGGGAAGTGGGGGATATCTTTGTAACTTATTTCGTACTTATCAGTGATTTCATCGACCAAGCTTCCCAGGCCGGTGCCGAGGATGATAGCTGTTTCTGGACTGGTATGCATCTTTCCTTTAAGGAAGGCAGCTGTTTCTTGAATGCGTTCTAACATATTTCAAAATATTTTGGTTGAAAATCTCTTTTTGATTCAGCAGGAAGTCTATCTCAATAGGGAGTACGTAGACGTATGGTTTCAGTTCGGAAGGAAATGCGGGATTGTCTTTAAGACGCGCAGCATCTTTCTCCGTGGTGAGGATAAAGCGGTTTTTCGCTTTCATTTGTTCAAACTTCTGAGCGATAAGGCGCAAGTCATTTGCACTGAAATCATGGTGGTCACCAAAAGCCAACAAAGTAACCTTCCGTGTATACCTCTGCACTTCTTCCAGCATGGGACGTGGTGAGGCAATGCCCGTCACCAGCAGGATGTGGGCACTTTCTTCCGTAAGCGAGTCGGGATGGATTTGCCGTGTGACCTGTTTGGGAAACAAAGGCATAGGACTACCGTAGCGCACTTGCGTAAAATACAGTTGCTGGTAAGGATATAGCTGAAGCCGTTTGGCGGTAATATTGAAGTCTATCGGTTTGATGTCCCGCGGGCATTTGGTCACAATGACTATCTGCGCACGATATTTGCCCGATACAGGCTCGCGCAACAAGCCGGCCGGCAACAGACGGTCTTCACAAAACAAGCGGTTATAGTCGGTGAGCAGAATATTCATCCCGGCATTGACGTAACGGTGTTGGAAAGCATCGTCCAACAGGATAACATCGGTGCGAGGCGTGTCAAGCTGCATCAGTTTTTCAATGCCTTGCCTGCGGTCGGCATCCACAGCCACGCGCACATAGGGGAACTTCTGTTTCATCTGACAAGGCTCATCACCGACTTCACGTGCGGTGCTTTGCGAGGTAGCCAATACATAGCCTTTAGTCTTACGCTTATAGCCCCGACTTAATGTGGCCACTTGCAGCCCCGCCTGTTGAAGCAAGCGGATAAGGTATTCCGTATGGGGAGTCTTCCCCGTGCCTCCTGCGGCCAGGTTCCCGATGCAGATGACGGGTATGCCAAAACTCTCTGACCGGAGCCATCTCCAGTCAAAGAGTTTGTTTCGCAACGTCACACCCCATCCATAAATCCAGGAAAGGGGGAGAAGCCAATAGTTTATGTCGGGGCGGTGATCCGTCATGTCACTGTTTTATCTTATTATAATTATTGTATATTCAGCTCAAAAGGCAAGCGCGCCTGAAGGCGGTCGCTTTGATCAAAATGCTCGATAAGGCTGAATTGACGCAACGCCTCATCCACCTGCTTGCCACCCGGCAAAAAGGCTTTCACGTAAGTGGCGGGATTGGTGCTTATCAATGTTTCCCAGAAAGAGGCTTTGGCAGGATAAGTCATCACGGTGTAGGCATCGATGCCGGCCTTTTCGATAGCAATCTCCAAAGCGCGGTCCAATCCGCCCAGTTCGTCCACCAAGCCCAATTCTTTGGCTTTGGCACCCGTCCATACACGGCCTTGCGCTATCTTGTCCAAATCTTCCTTCGCAATGCCGCGTCCTTCAGAGCAACGGGTCAGGAAGAGGTCGTAGCCTTGATTCACACTATTTTGCATCAGGGCCTGCTCGCCAGTGTTAAGCGGACGTCCTACTGCACCGAAGTCGGCATATTCGTTCGTCTTTACTACATCAAAGTCCAGGCCCACTTTCTCCGTCAGCCCTTTTACGTTGGGATACATGCCGAAGATGCCGATAGAGCCGGTAAGCGTAGTAGGCTCGGCCACGATGGTATCGGCGTTGCACGACATGTAGTAACCACCCGAAGCCGCATAGTCACCCATGGAGACAATGACCGGTTTCTCTTTCTTGAGCTGGCTCACGGCATACCATAATTGTTCAGAGCCAAAGGCGCTTCCTCCCGGAGAATTGACACGGAGCACAACGGCCTTTACGTCCTCATTTTCCTGCAGACGGCGCAAGTCACGAATGACCTTAGAGGGTACGATGACCGACTCGGCACTGAAGGCAGACATGTCATAATCGGTGATTTCGCCGGCTGCATAATACACAGCCACGATGTTGCCGCTTTTATCTTTGGGCATGTTTTTACGGATGTTCAGCATGTCATTCAACCCCAACAGGCGCAGGTCATCCTCCTTATCCATACCGACCATCTGCTTCAAGTAGTCGCGCACGTCATTCTGATAGATAAGTGTGTCTACCAACCCGCATTTCACGCTTTCCTCCGAAGGCTTGAACATCAGCATCTCATCAGCATACCGATTGAGCTGCTCCACATTAAGGCCCCGAGACGCCGACACGCCTTCGCAAAGGCGTTGCCAAATCGAGGAGATGTAAGCCGTTACCTGCTCCCGGTTGGCCTCGCTCATTTCTGTGGCAATAAATGGCTCTACAGCCGATTTGTAAGTGCCGACTTTGAAAATCTGCATTTCCACCCCTATTTTCTCCAACAGGTCTTTGTAGAACATAGGAGCTGCGGCGATCCCCCTCCATTCCAAGGAGCCTTTGGGATTCATCATCACCTTATCCGCTGCACTGGCCAGGTAGTAAAGCCCTTGCGTATAATTGTCGGCGTATGCAACCACAAATTTTCCACTTGCCTTGAAGTCCAACAGAGCGTCACGTATTTCCTCAATAGATGCATATCCTGCTGTCAAGAAATTGGCTCGCAGGTAGATTCCTTTTATATTCTTGTTTTCCTTGGCTTTGCGAATGGAGGATAAAATGTCATCCAAACCGTAATACTGGTAATCTTCGCTCATGAACATGTCATAAGGGACAGTTTGATTACGTTCCAGCAACTCACCTTTTAGGTCAAGCACCATAATGGAATTTTCTCGAACTTCCGTCTCCGTCTCGGAAGAAGACAGCGCGCTGAAGAAAAACAGGATACTGATAAAAAACAACGCCACGCTCGCGAGGATTAAACCCATCACGGTGGCAAACGTGAATTTTAGAAAATCTTTCATCTTACAATTATCGTTTTATGCCAACTCTTGTTTCGGTTAACAAAGATAAATAAAAGGATTCAAATTTCCCCTATTAGCGGCATGTTTTTTTATAAGCTACTCTTTATCCCAATCGCTAAACTCAAAACTAAGCTGCTCCCATGCGCCGTGTGCATCCGACTCGTTATGCGGATTGGACACAGAAAGGCCGATGAGCCGGATAGGATGTCGCTCATAATCGACTTCTTTCAAAAGTTGCTTAGCCAAAGGAAGAATCATGTCGAGTGTAGTCAGCTCCTGCGAACGGGTGATGCTGCGGGTTATTTGGGTAAAATCGTGATACTTGATTTTCAAAGTCAGCGTATTGCCTTTAAATTGTTTGCTTTCCAAACGATGAACCAATTCTACCGCCACGTGATAAAGCTCGATAATGACAGACGAGCGTTGGTTGATATCCCGTTCCAGCGTGCGTTCACACCCGATGGACTTCCGCACACGCACCGCTTCCACCGGACGCAAGTCAATGCCTCGGGCAAAGTCATAATATATCGCACCTACCTTGCCAAACTCACGGGTAAGTGATTCCAACGAATATGTCCGCAATTGAGCACCGTTGTGTATTCCCAACAAATGCATCCGCTTGGCTGTCACTGGTCCTACTCCCCAAAAGCTCTCGATAGGAAGTCGGGCAATAAAATCCAAAGCCTGGTCGGGATGGATGGTGCAAAGGCCATCGGGTTTACGGTAGTCAGAAGCTATTTTAGCCAAGAATTTATTATAGGACACCCCCGCTGAGGCGACCAAATGCAGACGCTCGCGTATCTTCCGTTTGATTTCCTTAGCGATATCCACCGCTAATTCAATGCCAGGTTTGTTTATCGTAACATCCAGAAAGGCTTCATCTAAAGAGATAGGTTCAATGAGGTCTGTATATTCGTGGAAGATTTCGTGTATCTGGCGGGAGACTTCCTTGTAGACATCCATACGTCCGGGAATAAAAATCAGTTGTGGGCAGATGCGTTTGGCCTTTTGTGAAGACATGGCGGAGCGCACTCCGTAGCGTCGCGCTTCGTAACTGGCGGCAGCCACTACACCCCGTTCTTCGGCATGCCCTACAGCGATAGGCTTCCCCCGTAACTCGGGATTATCCCGTTGCTCCACCGAGGCATAGAAAGCATCCATATCTATATGTATAATCTTCCGTTCTTCCACAGCATCATCTTCTTATCCGCTTAATCCGTTTGTAGACATAGATAAAGGCTGGTATCAGAAAAGCATCGGCAAACAACCAGGCTGTAGGATCGCCAAAGCAGACGGCTATGTAACCCCACATCGGTACTGCCAACACGCTGACCAAGATGCGGGCAATCATCTCTGACACGCCGGAAAGCATGGCCAATCCCGTAAATCCTGCTCCCTGAATGGTGTAACGCAGAATACAAAGCAGCCCCAAGACAGGGAAAAAGCATACCGACACGTGCAGGAAAAGAGCCGTATCATTCAGTATCTCCGTCTCACTGGGATCGACAAAGAGCAAAGCGATGGAACGGGCGCCCCACATGAGGACAACAAACGTAAATACCCAGTAAATCATCATCATCAATGTGCTCGACTTCACGCCCTGCCAGATACGCTCCGGCTTACCTGCTCCGTAATTTTGTCCCGCAAAGGTGGCCATGGCGATACCCAGGCTCTCAAACGTACAGATAAATAACATCTTGATACGCATACCGGCGGTGAAAGCAGCCACACAGGCCGTTCCCAATGCGTTGTTGGCACTCTGCAACATGATGCTGCCAATGGCGGTGATGGAGAATTGCAAGCCCATGGGCACCCCGATATACATCAAGGTACGGGCCAATGCGCTATCGAACTTCCGCTCGGAAGGAGTCGTACGCAGGATGTCGAAATGGCGCATCATGTAGCGGTAACACAATACGGCGGACACGCCTTGTGACAATACCGTGGCGATGGCCGCACCTGCCACACCCCAACCTAAAGCCAAAATGAAGAAAAGGTCGAGCACGATGTTCAGCACCGTGGAGAACAGCAGAAACCAAAAAGGAGTCTTGCTATCGCCCAACGCACGGATGACACTGGACAACAGATTATAAAAAAATGTGCAGGGAATGCCGATGAAGGTGATGAGCAGGTACCAATAAGCCCCTTCATAAATGTTGTCCGGCGTACGCATCCAACGCAGGATGTCCCCGCAGAGCAGGCACGTCAACAAGGCCAACACCAGGGACATGACGCCCGCCAGTTGCAGGCTGACCACTACGTAGCGACGCATGGTTCCATAATCACGTGCACCGAACTTCTGCGCTACAGGAATGCCGAAGCCTCCGCAACAACCGTTACAGAACCCCAAGATAAGGAATACCACCGATGTACTGGCTCCCACTGAGGCCAAAGCGTTGATGCCCAAAAACTTTCCCACGATAGCCGCGTCGACCAGTGAGTAGGTCTGCTGCAGCATGTTGCCCAGCAATAAGGGCAATGTAAAATAGAAGATTTGCGGAAGCGTCCGCCCTTCTGTCATCTCCTTGGATGTAGCCATAGACTGATATTCTCCTGAAAAACGCCGCAAAATTACAGTTTTTTCTCTTATATCATCGTGACGGAAATCAAAAAAATAAAGGAAGGAACTTACCGTCATACAACGGAGTCCCTTCCCTGTCATTCACTATTATATAGAAGTATTTTTCAATACTGACATTCGCGTACCGCTTCTATCAAGCGCCGAAAATCATCGGGATGCACATCGCCAATGTTGCCGATGCGGAATGTATCAGCCTGCGAAATCTTACCCGGATAGATGACAAAGCCTTTCGCTTTCAACTGGGCATAGAAGCTCTTGAAGTCGAAACCCTCATGTGGATAAAAGAATGAGGTAATGATGGGCGACTGCATGTCGTCGGGCAATAATGTCTCGAAACCCAGTGAACGCATGCCTTCCACCAACACACGGTGATTCTCACAGTAACGGTTATGACGGGCTTCCACACCTCCTTCTTCCTTCAGTTCCTCCATGGCCTGTTTGAAGGCACGCACTACGTGGGTGGGCGAAGTGAAACGCCATTTGCCATGTCCCTGCTCCATCGTCTTCCACTGGTCGTAAATGTCCAACGATAACGAACGGCTGACACCCTGGCAACGCTCCAACTCCGAACGGCGGGCAATGATGAAGCCGAAGCCCGGCACACCCTGTATGCACTTGTTGGCGCTGCTGATGAGGAAGTCGGCACCCAGCTCCCACACATCGAGAGGCACGCCGCCGAAGCTGCTCATGGCGTCCACAATCAGCCGCTTGCCATACATCTTCACCACGTGAGCCACCTCCTTCAGCGGATTCAGAATGCCGGTCGTTGTCTCGCAGTGCACGATGGCCACGTGCGTAATCTCCGGATTGTGCGCCAGGTAGTCGTCCACATCTTCTACGGACACCTGCTCCGTCTCGTCAAAAGCCATCATGTCATAGCGCAGGCCGTGATACTCGGCAATGTGCCCCATACGGTCGCCATACGCACCGTTACTCAGGATAAGCAGTTTGTCCGTGTCGGGCCGGACGGCACTGCCGATGACGGCCTCCACACAATACGTCCCGCTGCCCTGCATCAGCACGGCGGTATATTCATCGGCGTGCGATGTTGCCAGCTCCACCAGCCCGCGGCGCACTTCTTCCACGATGCCTACGTTATAATCCTCGTCCCATGTGCACCAGTCGGCCATCATGGTCTGCTTTACAGTATCGGTCGTTGTCAACGGACCGGGTGTCAAAAGAATGTAAGGTCTCATATCTATATGTAATAAAATTAAATGGTTACTATGTCATAAGTCATTAGTTACGTATCTCCTATGTTGAAAGGTATATACCTTTGTGGTCATAAGGTATATACCTTTTGGGTCGTAAGGTATATACCTTTTATATCGTAAGGTATATACCTTTTGACTTAAGAGATACGTATCTCATCGGGTAGTATATACGTGTCAGCCCTGTTTCAATCTAAGGTTAATGCCGTCTATCACACGGGGAAGTTCCTCCATACGGTCTATCACATAGTGGGCGCCGGCCTCGGTCATGCGGTGGCGCACTTCGGCCATACGCGCTTGCAGCTCTGTGGCGGGGAGGGCGCTTACCTCTTCCTCGGAGAGCGCCAGTTCGTTGCTGCCCAGGATGACGCCCACGGTCCACACTTTGGAGTTGAGGCCTTCGGCGATGTCGGCCATGGTGTCGCCCACCTTTACCACACAGTCCACGGAGGGGATGGCAAGGTTTATCATGTTTTGATAAAGCATGTAGGGAGCGGGACGGCCGGCGGGCAGGTGGTCGGACGTGACGCAACTGTCGGCCTTGTAGCCTTGAGCGGCTGCGGCGGGCTGCACAATGTCCATCATAGCGGTGGTGTATCCGGTTGTCGAACCTATCTTGATGCCGCGTGCGCGCAAGGTCTCTACCGTCTCCACCACACCGGGTATGGGCTTGGCGTAGCGGTCGAGCGTGGCGCAAAGGATGCGTTGGAAGTCGGCATAGCGTGCCTGCACATCGTCCTCATTGAAATCACGTCCGTACTTCTGACGGAAAGTTTCCGCCACACGGTCTATGCGGAACAAGGCGCGTATCTCTTCCACTTTGGTCAGTCCCATATAGCGGCGTGTATCGGCAGCCGTTACGGGTACGCCGATGGCATCGAAGCTCTCTACAAAGGCGGCCACGGGTGCCATGCAACCATAGTCGACGGTAGTGCCCGCCCAATCGAAAATCACACATTCTATCTTTTTCATACCATATTATATATTAATTGTGTTTCTGTTCTTATCTGTCTGTCACCACGTCCGGTGCCAATCCCAATGAAGGCTGTCCTTCCGTTACCTTTCCCCAACGGAATACATGTACGTTGTCCGTGTGTCGTCCGTTCTCCTTGCGGTAGCGCCACAGGATGTAGACAGCCGAGCCAAAGAATGCCAACGCACAGAATATGCCGACAAAAGCCGAAAGGTTATTATAAAAATCCAACCAGACTACATCGGGCGTGAACCATTCTTTCATAACCAACACCAGGACCGTACCTACATAGCCTACAAAGTCGAGTGTGACAATGAAGAATCCCACGTTGCCCTTCACGCGGAAACAGGCGATGAACCGCTCGAAAAACAATGTCTGGAAACTAAGGAATACGATATACACCGCCAGGCTTTGCAGGAAAAGCCACATGACTACCGGCAGATGCAAAGCCGTGTAATTGAAAGCCATGAAGCTGAGGGCCAGCGACCCCACTATCACCATGCACAACAGCATCAGCAACACACGGATGTGGCTGCGCACCATGGCTGCAAATCCGAACAAGCCAAGTATGATTACCGTGACCACTCCGTCTATCTGCGCAAACGCCCAAGCCGACAAGCCTGCCGCATCCACATCGACAATCTTCACCAGGAAATCCTCTTTAATGTCCCGCAATACGGTGACAAAAAGATTGGCAGTAAAGAGCAATACCAGCAACGGCATAAAGCTGCGGAAAACCTTGAGCCTGGTATGCCCATCCATGGTTACCCGTTCCGTCCGCAGAGCCTTGTCCTCTTCCGAAGGCTGCGGCATCCTTGTCATCAGCCATCCCAACAACGACAGCAATGGGAAAGCAAACGCGCCGATACAGGCAGGCATCCAGAAGCCGCTGATGTGCAACGTGTCCATCACAAACAACCCTAACGACCTGGCCACGCCCGAACTGACCGCAATGCTGACTCCCATGATGCTGGCCAGTAAATCGGTGACACGCCGGCCTTCCAGAAAGCTGAAGATAACCCCCCACATATAACCCAAAGACAAGCCGTTAAAAAACAAAGCAAAGACGTTGAAAGGCCGAGGCAAAGAGCCGAACAACACCAAGGATAATTCGGCCACCGCCGCCGAAGCCACAATCAGCTTCAAACGGTTCTGCGGTTTCAGTTCCGAAATCACTTTAATGCCTATCAGTTTAGAAAGAAAATAACCGGCTATCTGAATAATGCTGGTTGCCGTTTTATAATCCATACCGGAAAAGTCCAGTCCATCAAAAGTGGCCGCTGTAAAAGGTTTGCGCAAAGCGTACACCAATGAGTAGGAAAGCAAAGCCGCTCCGCCCGCCCAAAGGACAAACAGCACATCGGCCCGCTTCTGTTTGGAAAAGTATCTTTCTGTTATCTTCATATACCTCATTCTTTTTTCTTTTCGGCAGCAAAATTAAGGCAGGTTTTCAACTTCCCCAATGAATTTTTATTATTTATGAATTTCATATTATCAAGCATTTATAATGTAACATTCATGCAACACATATGATATAACTGTTACGTTTCTTTGCCATGCTTTTAAAGAATATACAACCAAGACATGAACGAATTAACGGATATCTATAAGCGCATTGAGTATCTGCGTAACAAAGGAGTAAAAATGAAGGAAATGGCTGACCATACCAACATGGCTGCCAGTGTGTTGTCATCGCTCTATTCAAGTGTACTGCCCACTTACATCGAACAAGTGAAGAAAGGAATCGGTGAAGAAGATGCATTGGACTATGCGCTCTCGCAAGTGAACAACGTATCGAAGAAACGCCTGTTGGGTAGCTTGAAGGAATTGAAGGAGCAGCTCTACCAATTGGAGCCTGCGCAAGTGGCAGGACAGAAAAGCAATCCGGTACTGGCCATGCTGACCGAAGAGATGGCTCACTCCACCCAAGATGCCTACAATTACAGCGGCATCTACATGAGCTACAGCCTCTCCTCATCCATGCAGGCACTGAAAGCGGAGCCCTATCTCATCTGCCCTTCGGAAAACAACGAATATGTCAAGGTCGTACACAACAGTGCCTATAACATCACCCACTACGGCACCTGTCTTTTCAGCAATCACCAAAACGCCTACCTCTTCTTCAACGAACGGGAGGCACCGCAAATAGCCTTGTTCACCATCTATCTGCAACTGCCCATGTACGACTTTCCGCACATGCTCAAAGGGTTGTACCTCAGTTTGGACTACAATCGTAATCCTATCGCTCGTCGCATTCTTTTTGTGAAATACTCAGACAGTACATCACTGGACGATTTTTTGGAGTTGAAAGGCCGTATCATTCCTCAGGAGGAATTGACGGACGAGTTATTACCCTACTACAACTACACCTGTCAAAAGGAAGACTGTATCAAGACCTGTTCCGTTCCCTCGCCCCGTCTCGATGCAAGCGATTTGGAGCGAGAGAAGAAATTATTGGAGATTTAGGAAAGTTGGTGTGGAGGTTAGTCCAACACCAACTGATAAATTCCGCCAGGCTCTGTCGGAATCATACACATTCCACCCGTATCTTGGTATTCTCGATATCTATCAGGAAAAGACAGTATTCTAAGATAAAAGGCAAAGTCTTCTAAGATAAATGCCCAAGTATCCTAGAAGACTTTGCCTTTTATCTTAGAATACTTTGATGCATCTTGATAGAGAATTTGGAGTGGAAAAGTATGGAATAAACAGGATTAATTCTTATTTTTGCTGACGGATTATAATTTTAATATAGGCTAGAAATGAAACATCTTTTTCTTACAGTTGTTTCCTGCCTGATGTTGGCGGGATGTGCGCAGACAAGTAAAGTCCAGTACACGGATTTTCAACCTGGACAAGTGTGGAACGATACGGACGGAAATCCAATTAACGCTCATGGGGGAGGTTTGTTATATCATGAGGGTGTCTATTATTGGTATGGTGAATATAAAAAAGGCAAAACGGTATTGCCTGAATGGGCTACCTGGGAATGTTACCGGACGGACGTTACCGGAATTAGTTGTTACTCTTCCAAAGATTTGATGAATTGGAAATTTGAAGGTATCGTATTGCCTGCTGTAAAGGATGACCCCAATCATGACTTACATCCTTCGAAAGTGTTGGAGCGCCCCAAAGTTATCTACAATCAAAAGACCGGCAAGTTTGTCATGTGGGCGCATGTGGAGAGTGCCGATTATAGTAAGGCTTGCGCAGGAGTTGCGGTTGCCGATTCGCCGACAGGACCGTTTGAATATTTGGGAAGTTTCCGGCCGAATAACGCCATGAGCCGTGACCAAACAGTATTTGTAGATGATGATGGGCGGGCTTATCAGTTTTATTCATCGGAAGAAAATGCCACCTTGTACATCAGTTTGTTGACTGATGATTATTTGAAACCTTCCGGACGTTATACCCGTAACTTTATCAATTTGTCACGCGAAGCTCCGGCTGTTTTCAAACATAATGGTAAATACTATCTGATTTCCTCCGGCTGTACGGGATGGGATCCGAATGTAGCTGAAATAGCTGTGGCTGATTCAATTTTGGGTGAATGGAAAACAATAGGCAATCCTTGTACGGGACCCGATGCAGACAAAACATTCTATGCACAAAGTACGTATGTGCAACCTGTAATAGGGAAGAAGGATGCCTATATTGCCCTGTTTGACCGATGGAACAAAACAGATTTGGAAAATTCTCGCTATGTGTGGTTGCCTGTTGTGATTCGCGATGGAAACATTACGATTCCTTGGCAGGAAAAATGGAACCTGGATATTTTTAACCGACAATAACGAAACAGGGCTGCAACGGAAATGGTTGCAGCCTTTTTTAAACGGTCCCTTCTTCCGATATTTCTTCGCTCAGTCTGCGTGCTTCCTCAAATTTTGCCTTCATGGTGGGATTGCCGCGCGTCAGGCGTTTAATGGTGAGGTTGTCAGCCTTGTCGTTGGCCAAGCGCAGATTACGCTCGGAGCCTACTAGCGCTTCCTTTATTTTCTGAAGGTGGCTGATGGATTTGTCTATTTCATCAATGGCTGTTTTGAACTTTTCGCTGGCCAGGCGGTAATTATTGGCAAACTTTTCCTTGAAGTCGTTCAGTTGGTTCTCAAAGTTGGTGACGTCTACGGATTGGCTTCGGGCAATGGCCAGTTGACGCTGATAGTCGATACTTTTCTTGGAAGTCTGCACCAAGAGGGTAATCAGCGGCATAAAGAATTGAGGGCGGATGACGTACATTTTGGGATAACGGTGGGACATATCTACAATGCCGGAATTGTATAACTCACTTTCGGGTTCTAGTAGAGAAACCAATACGGCAAACTCACAGCCCTTAACCTTGCGGTCATCGTCCAGCTTTTTCAGGAAATCTTCATTCTTATGTTTGGTGGCCGTTTCGTCCATTTCATTTTTCATTTCGAACATGATGGAGATGTACTCCATACCGTCTTCGTAGTCGCGAAAGATAAAGTCACCTTTACTGCCACCTGAGGCATCGTTGTCTTTCTCAAAATAAGCGTTGGGGAAAAGCGGGCGCATGCGGTTGAATTCCGTACTACAGTGAATTTCGAGCGTTTCACCGACCATCTTGGTGGATAATTTGGCTTTCAAATCCTTATAGTAATTAACCTCGTCTTGCTTTTGTTTCAGCTGAAATTCAAATTCTTTCTTGAGGCTGTTCTCCCGTAAGGAGGCTTCACTCCTCTCCAGTTTCACTCTGCCTGTCAGTTCAGTTATTTGGTTGTCTTTGGCTTTCAATGCCTCCTGTGCTTTGCGTTGTTCTTCTAATACGGCTATTTGGCGTACGCTGTCACTTTGGGCGATAGTAGCCTTCAATCCTGATATTTCTTGGTCCTTTTGAGCTAATTCGGTTTTAAACTCCAGTTCTTTTGCCTGCACCATGCTTTTAATGAGAACTTTCAGCCGTTCTATCTCACTATTTTTCTTCCCTATTTCTAAATCTTTCGCCGATAGTTTTTCTTTAAAGGACTGTTCCGATTGCAAGGCGTTGGCTCGTTCTTCAGCCTGGTGCTGTTTGTTTAGTTCGGCTATGCGGCGATCTATTTCGACTCTAAATTCCGCATTTTTTACTTGGTTGGCAATGGAAGCATAGTCTGCTTCGTCTACTTTGAATACGCTTCCGCATTTGGGACAACTGATTTCCTTCATGGATGAACGTTGATATGTATTAAGACTTTGTGTATTTTGGAATGCGGGACAAGGCCAGTAACTCGTCTATGTTGAAGATTAAAATCTCTCCGCGGTGCAATTCGATGAGGCCATTGTTTTGCAAGTCGTTCAGAAAGCGCGACACATTAGTACGTGTGTCGTTGACAATCAGGGCCAAGTCTTCCATCTTTACTTTGAGTAGTTTCTCGCCTTGTTTACGACGGATATGGGTACGGATAAAGTGGTAGATACGTTCCTCCAGACAATCGGGAACAATACTCCACTGATTTTCATTTAAATTTTGTCCGTAGCTGCTGATCATGTTCAGATAGTTCAACCGGAAGATTTCGTACTTGAACAGCTCGTTGGTGATGAATGACTTATTGATACTTATCATGTTTATGTTGGTGTGCACTACGTGGCGCGAAACATAGTTCGTCTTGATGCCAAACAATGATTGGGGTTCGATAAGATAGGGGGCCTTGAAAAATTCTGTGAAACTGTAAAGGCCATCGGCCGAAGTCGTGGTAGTGGAGATTTCACCTTTCAGTATGAAATAAAGTTGTTCGCAAGGCGTACCCTCACGCACTATCACTTCACCGGGTCTCTGTTGGGTGAAGTGAAACTTGACTTTTCCCACGATGTTGGTAAAGTCCTCTTTGGACAGTCCCTGAAATAAGGGTAACTGTAACAATGTATCGAACATGCTGGTATTCATAAAGATAGATCCTCCAAATATACTTGATAGAAACAAATGTAAGTATAATTGGGGTCTGCGTATGTGCAAAGTCTGCTCTTTTTGTTTTTTTTATTATTTCTTAAAAATGATACATGAACACTGGCCGGTCTAGATGATGTGCTTGTCCATCATAGAGGAAAGTTTCATTTTGTGGTGATTTATTTTGGCAGGGAAAGGGAGAAAAACTATTTTTGCAAATAAAAACAAAGGAGGACAAAGATATGTTATCAGCTTTCAACTTCCAGCAAATGATCAGTGCTTTTATCGTACTTTTCGCTGTAATTGACATTATTGGAGCAATCCCTATCATTATTAACTTGAAGGAGAAGGGAAAGGATGTGAACGCTTTGAAAGCTACGCTCATATCGCTTGCATTGTTACTGGGCTTTTTCTATGCGGGCGACTGGATGCTTCAGCTGTTTCATGTGGATATAGAGTCGTTTGCCATTGCGGGTGCAGTGGTTATTTTCCTGATGGCGCTTGAAATGATATTGGATATCGAGATTTTCAAGAATCAGGGACCTATTAAAGAGGCAACTTTGGTACCGTTGGTCTTTCCGTTGCTGGCGGGGGCCGGTGCTTTTACCACCCTGCTTACCTTACGTGCCGAATATGCCAGCATCAACATCATTATAGCTTTGGTGCTGAACATGATTTGGGTATATATCGTGGTCAGTATGACGGGACGCATCGAACGCTTTTTAGGCAAAGGGGGGATTTATATTATACGTAAGTTCTTCGGCATCATTTTGCTGGCGGTCTCCGTCCGCTTGTTTACAGCTAACATTACCTCTCTGATTGACGCCTTGCAGAAATGAACTGATTCCGTTTAACGGTTTTTCCAGAAACTGGGGTAAAAAAGCAGCAATACGCAATACATTTCCAAACGGCCTACCAGCATTAGGAAGGAGAGAATCCATTTGGCGGCATCAGGCAAAGCATTCCATGAATAGGCGGGACTGTAATTGCCAAAAGCGATACCCGTATTGCCGATACTTGATACAACTACACCGAGTGAATCTATAAAACCTACTCCTAACATCATCAGTGTCAGCCAGCCTATCAGGATGAGTGTCAGATAAAGGATGACAAAGAAGGCTACTGCCAATACAATGTTAACCGCAATGGTTTGTCGGTTGATGCGTATAGGCAGGATGGCGTTGGGATGGAGCATCCGACGGAAAATGCTTCGTATGCCTTTGGCCATCATTTGCAGACGTGTAGCTTTGATACCTCCTGCTGTAGAACCTGTACACCCTCCGGCCAGCATGGCGAAAAACAACAGTACCCATGTAAAGGGAGGCCATGAAGTGTAATCTTCAGTGGAAAGACCGCAAGAGGAATGTGTGGTTGTTATTTGAAACAGCG
>CALUOV010000048.1 GCA_944322275.1 uncultured Bacteroides sp.
GGTGAGCACTTGCAGGTAGTTGGTGTCCGCCGAGTTCTCCATGAGCAACTCCGTGTCCTGCACCGTGAGGGTGAGCTGCTCCACTTGGGCTTCGTCCAGCACGATGCGTTCGCGGGCGGTCTGCCACTGCGTCAGGGCATTGTTCACCTCGTTGCCGGCATCGAGCAGCGACTGGCGGAACTGCCACAGGGCTTCCTGCTGCTGTGCCTTGGCTATCTTCAGGTTTGCCAGGTTCTGCCCGCGGTTGAAGAGGGGCTGCACCAGATTGCCTACGGCCTGCAGCAACCAGGCACCGGGGTTGGTGATGGCGGCACCTCCACTGTTGGTCCAGCCCGCCGAACCGCTCAGCGTGATGCTGGGATAGAAGGCGGCGCGAGCACTGTTTGTGGCATAGAAGGCTTGCATCAGCTGGGCTTCGGCCTGGCGGACATCGGGACGATGAGACAAGAGGTCGAGTGGGACACCGGTGCCGATGTGGCGGGGAAACAGGGCCTCATTCATCGTGCCGCGCTCCAGCCGCTGCGGGGTGATGCCGATGAAGGCGCATAAGGCATTCTCCTGCTCCACAGCCTGCTGCTGGAGGCTTAGGAGTGAGGATTCGGCAGCCAGACGGGAGGCTTCGGCCTGGGCCAGGGTGGCACGGTCGGCCTGTCCCGCCTGCATCAGGGCGGCGAGGGTGCGGACGTATTCGCGCCAGCTCTCGGCTGTCTGCTCGGTGATGCGTATCTGCTCGTCCAGCATCAGCAGGGCGTAGTAACTGTCGGCCACGGTGGAGACCACCTGCGTCTGCATCATCTGCCGGTAGGCGTCGCTGGAGAGGAGGGAGGCCAAGGCCTGCCGCTTCGAGTTGCGCAGCTTGCCGAAGAGGTCGATTTCCCACGAGGCGGAGGCACCCACGTTGTACGTCTTCTGCGTCTTGCTGCCGTCGAAGCTCGACAGGGTGCCCGTCGGTTCCAGTTGCAGCGAGGGCAGGTAGGCCAACTTCGACTGCCGTAGTGTGGCCTGCGCCTCCTCCACCTGCAGACGGGCTACGGCGAGGTCGGCGTTTGCCGTGAGGCCCTGCCGGATGAGGCGTTGCAGGCAGGTGTCGGTGAAGAGTTCCTCCCAACGCAGCGAGGCGATGGACTGCGTGGTGTCCGGACATACCTCCGGGCGATAGAGGCTGTCGATGTCTGCCACTGCCTGCTCCGGACGCTTGTAGTTGGTGTAGATGCCACACGAAGAAAGAATCGTGGCAGCTATCAGTAATGTCAATATATTTCTCATTCGTTTCATAAACTTTATCTTCTATGGGTCTGTTAAATAATGCCATTAAATGGTGTCTGATACACAGACATTTACAAAACCTGTAGGGTTGTACGTACAAGGGTCGAGGTGTTGTACGCACAAGGGTCGGGGTGTTGTGCGCACAAGGGTCGGGGTGTTGTGCGCACAAAGGTCAGGGTGTTGTACGCACAAAGGTCACAGGGTTGTACGCACCAGTTCCCTATGCTTCTATATTTGTCAATCTTCTTTATGTCCTCGCGCAGGCATCAGGCGTTCCTGCATGGCCTGGAAGACGATGAACAGGGCAGGCACGGCGAACAGCAGGGCGAGGGTGCCTACGATCATGCCTCCTACTACGCCCGTGCCAAGCGAGATGTTGCCGTTGGCGCCCGCTCCGCTGGCAAAGACCAGGGGCAGCATGCCGAACACCATGGTGAGCACGGTCATGAGGATGGGGCGCAGACGGACCGAGGCGGCAGATACGGCTGCCTGCGACAACGTCATGCCCTGTCGGCGGCGCGTGGCGGCGTACTCGGTGACAAGGATGGCGGTCTTGGCCAGCAGGCCGATGAGCATGATGAGGCCCGTCTGCATGTAGATGTTGTTCTCCAGTCCGCACAGGTAGGACAAGGCGAAGCTCCCCATCAGTCCGAAGGGCACGCTCAGCATGACGGCCAGCGGGACGAACAGGCTTTCGTATAACGCACATAATATAAGGTAGATGAAGACGATACAGAGGACGAAGACGATGACCGTGTTCGACCCGCTTCCGGCTTCCTCGCGGGTGATGCCGGCGTACTCGTAGCCGTAGCCCACGGGCAGTGTCTGCTGCGCCACTTCGGATACAGCGTTGATAACGTCACCCGACGAATATCCGTCATTCATCATGGCGTTCACCTGGATGGAGCTGTAGAGGTTGAAGCGGGTCAGCGTCTCCGGCCCGTAGGTCTTGCGGAGGCTGACGAACTGTCCGATGGGCGCCATGTCTCCCGCTTCGGTACGCACGAACATGTTGTTCAGTGCGTCGAGGTCGAGGCGTTGGTTCTTGTCCGCCTGGATGTAGACGCGGTAGAGCTTTGAGAAGCGGTTGAGGTTGGAGGCATAGTTGCCGCCGATGTAGCCCGACATCACCGAGAGAACGTCAGAGGGCGATACGCCCATGCGTTTGCACTTGGCCGCGTCCACCTCGACGAGATATTGCGGGAACTTGGTGTCGAAGGTGCTGTAGGCCATCTGTATCTCCGGCCGTGCGTTGAGGGCGGCGATGAACTTGTCCGTATGCTCCTTCAGCGTCTCGATGGAGCCTCCGGCACGGTCCTGCACGTACAGCTCCACACCGCTTCCGGTAGAGTATCCCATGATGGTGGGCTGCGCGAAGGCAAAGAGCTTGGCGCTGTGTACGCCCGCCGTCCGGCGGTAGATGTCGGCGATGACGCTGCTGATGTAGTCCTCGTCCTCGGGCCGTTCGCTCCAGTTTTTCAGTTTGATGATGAGCATACCGCCGCTGGGTGCCTGTCCGCCCATCATGCTGTAGCCCGACACGTTGGAGTATCGTTCTATCTGCGGAATGTCCTTGATGCAGGCCTCAATCTCCTCCATGGCCTTGATGGTCTGATGCAGGCTGCTTCCCGGCGGGGTGGTGACGTTGACGAAGATGGTTCCCATGTCCTCGTCGGGCACGAGTCCCGTCTTGGTGCTGCGCATCAGTACGACCAGCAGTGCCACGGATGCAGCTATCCCCACACCGATGAGCCATTTGCGGCGGAAGAACCACTTCACGCCTCCCTTATACTTATAGACCAATTGGTTGAAGGCAGCTTCGAAGGCGTGGTGGAAGCGGCTGGAGAAGCTCAGTTTCTCTCCGGTCTTCTTGTCCATGTGAGGTGTCATAATCAGGGCACACAGGGCGGGACAGGTGGTCAGGGCATTGAGGGCCGAGAATCCCACGGCCACGGCCATCGTCAGACCGAACTGCATGTAGAACGTGCCGCTGGTGCCGCCCATGAACGAGGTCGGGATGAACACCGCCATGAATACGAGCGACGTAGTGACAATGGCTGCCGCGATGCCGTCCATAGCCCTTGTTGTAGCTTGATAGGGTGAACGCACTCCGTCATCGAACTGCGCCTGCACCGCCTCGACCACCACGATGGCGTCGTCCACCACCGTACCAATTACCAATACCAAGGCAAAGAGAGTTAGAAGATTAAGAGAGAATCCCGCCACATAGAGGAAGGCGAAGGTACCCACCAGCGACACGATGACCGAGATGGCCGGTATGATGGTGGAACGTATACTTTGCAGGAAGACATATACCACGAGAATAACCAGGATGATGGCCTCGACCAACGTTTTCACTACCTCATGGATAGAGGCGTCGAGAAACTCCTTGGTGCTCATCACGTCCACCAGTTTCAGCCCCTTGGGCAAGTCTTTGCGCACTTCTTCTATCAGTTTGTCTATCTCGGTGATAATCTCGTTGGCGTTGGAGCCTGCCGTCTGCGATATCATGGCCGTGGCGCCCGGGTGTCCGTCGATTTCACTATTGTAAGCATAACTCTGTGCTCCCAGTTCTATCTTGGCGATGTCGTTCAGCCGCAGTACCTCACCGCTCTCCAATGCTTTCACCACGATGTTGCCGAACTCTTCGGCAGTTTCGTAGCGTCCGCGATACTTCAGGGTATATTGGAAGGTGTTCTCCGAGTCCTCGCCCAGTGTGCCCGTGGCGGCCTCTACGTTCTGTTCATCAAGCACGGCGGTCACATCGCTGGGCACGAGGTTGTATTGTGCCATCCGTTGCGGGTCGAGCCAGATGCGCATGGCGTAGTCGCCACCCATCACGTTGACATTGCCCACACCGCTGACACGTGAAAGGCGTGGCTCGATGTTTATCTTGAAGTAGTTGTTGATGAACGTCTGGTCATACGAGTCGTCCGGACTGTAGAGAGCGATAATCTTCAGCATGGAGCTTTGCCGTTTCTCCACCGTGACGCCTATCTTGGTTACTTCGGCTGGAAGCAGTCCCTCGGCCTCGCTCACACGGTTCTTGGTGTTGATGGTCGCCATATCGGGGTCGGTTCCCTGTTTGAAGTAGACGGTGATGCTGCCCGAGCCCGTGTTGGTGGAGGTGGATGTCATGTAGAGCATGTCCTCCACGCCGTTGATGGCTTCCTCCAAGGGTACGACTACCGACTTCTGCACGGTCTCGGCATTGGCTCCCGTGTAAGTGGCGGACACCATGACCGTGGGCGGCGCAATGTCCGGATATTGTTCCATCGGCAGATTGGTCAGGCCGATGAGCCCCACCAACAGTATCAGCACCGACACGACGCAGGCCAGGATGGGGCGGTCTATAAATAGTTTCAGTTTCATGATTTTCTATTCTTAGTTCTTCATTCTGCATTAATTAATGTCCCTTCTTGCAGCAGTCCGGCACCTTCGGCCACAATGACATCGCCTGCCTGCAAGCCACTCTCCACGATATACTCTCGTCCGTCATCAATGGGGAATACAGTCACTTCTGCCGAAGTGGCCTTACCGTCTGTCACTTTATAGACAAACACCTTGTCCTGAATTTCATAGGTGGCTTCCTGCGGCACGACCAGCACGTTGTTCCTTTGATAGGGCAAAATCAACGTGCCACTGCCGCCGTTGCGAAGCATCCGCTCGGGGTTGGGAAACGTAGCCCTCAGACTGACGGCTCCTGTACTGCTGTCAATGGTTCCACTGATGGCGTCTATCCGTCCTTTGTGGGCGTACATCTGTCCGTCACTGAGCCGTAGATCCACTTGAGGCATCTGTTTCAGTGTCTTGTCCATAGTCCCGTATTGCCGGATAAGGGACAGAATTTGATTCTCTGTCATAGAGAAATAAACGTGCATCTCTTCATCATCGCTCACCGTAGTCAGTGGCGTAGTGATAGAAGCATCCACTAAAGCCCCCACCCGATAGGGTATCATGCCCGACACGCCGTCCACTGGGCTTTTCACCACGGTGTATGAGAGGTCGTTTTTAGCGCTCGTCTCTTGTGCCTTAGCTTGAGCGAGGGCGGCTTCAGCCTCCAACAGCGAGTTCTTGGCCGTCTGCAGGTCGAAGGCCGACACGACTTTATTGTTAAAGAGGGTCTGCTTGCTGTTTGCTGTCATGCGGGCAGTGGCCACGCTGGCTTCGGCGCTCTTCACATTGGCCGTGGCCGTTTCCAATGCCGCCTGATAGGGCACTTGGTCGATGATGAACAACGGCTGTCCTTTGTGTACCTTCGCTCCTTCATTGATGCACACTTCGGTGATGGTGCCGCTCACTTGCGGGCGAATCTCCACGCTCTGTCGGCCTTGCACCACGGCGGTGTATTCGCGGGTCAGTGTACGGTCCGTGGAGCTGACAGTCAATGTCTTATACTGTGTCCCACCGATTTGTTGCGGGGTTTCCTTGCATGCAGCCAATCCCAGCAGGCAGAGGCCGCATACGGTCGTTTGTCTAAACAATCTTTTCATCCTTGTCATAATGTTATCTATTGAAATTTGCCGCAAAGTTAAAGTGTATGAGAAAGGGGAGGATTGTCCAAATCCGGCTGTGATTGGTTTGAATCCTATCGTTACTGTTTTTTTACTTTAAGAGTGCTAAGAAGATAGAAAATACTTCTCCGTAAATGGACTTTCCGCTACATTTACGCCGTCATTTACGTTTATACATTAGTTATATTATGGAGCAACTCAAAGATACGGTCGCCGCCTGGCTGCGGAGCGGATTGGGTGAGGACGGACGGATGGAAACCGCTTGCTACGGAAACCATTTGTTGATGACACGGCTGACGGGAACCGATTTCCACCTGTCAGGTGACTGGCTTCCCCTACAATGGCATGTATTCCTGCATGTGCATCAAGGCGAACTCCGCCTGACGGCTGACGATGACAGATTGGGATTTGATGCATCGGTATATGTCGACTTTCTTTCCAATTTTACTTGGAAGGACATGACCTTAGTGGGGGCATATCGTGCGACTGTCATTGTGGTGGAACAAAACTTTTTCTTAGAGTCTTCCCAATCGATACGCAATAGGATAACAGATGGAATGATGTTTTTCTCCCAATCGCCTTTCACACCACTGGAAGAGGCTGAGCAGGTACGTTTGCAACGGTTGGAAGATGCGATATTCTCCACGTTACAGGAGGATGGCAATCTCTTTGCTAACGAGCTGTTGCAGATTATGGTCTGTGCCTGGCAGTATGAGCTGTGGAACATCTTCTTCCATCGGAAACAGGCTGTCCGTACGGATGGTGTGGCACATTGGAAGGGCATAGTTTCGCATTTTCTCTATTTGGCGCACACGCATTGTCGCGAAAAGCACGAAGTAGGATGGTATGCTCGGCAAACAGGTGTGTCGGCAGATTCTTTGTCGGCTATGCTGAAGCGTTTGTACGGAAAATCGGCCAGCACTATTTTGTCCGAACTGCTTGCCCGTGAGGCTAAAGTGTGCTTGCGCAATCCGCTTCTCTCCGTGCAGCAGGTGGCCGAGATGCTGGGATTTGCCGACCAGTCAGCTTTTGGCAAGTTCTTCAAACGCCATTGCGGCATGTCACCGGGAGTGTATCGGAAAAAACTAATAAAAGAACAGGTAACTGATGAGTATGCCCGCCACGATACCGGAGAAATCTGCTATTAGACCGCAAGTCACGGCATTGCGTGTGCGGGTAATGCCTACACTTCCGAAATACACGGCCAGAATGTAAAACGTAGTATCCGAGGCGCCACGCACTACGCAACTCATCCGTCCCACGAACGAGTCGGCCCCGTATTCCTTCATGGCGTCTATCATCAGTCCGTTGGCTCCGCTTCCGCTAAGCGATTTCATCAACGCCGTAGGCAATGCGCCTACAAAACTGGTGTTTATCCCGAACAAGCCTATTATCCATCCGATGCCCTGCACCAACAAATCCATGGCTCCCGAAGCGCGAAAAACCGCGATTCCAACGAGAAAAGCCACCAGATAGGGAATGATGCGTACGGCAGTGGTGAACCCTTCCTTGGCTCCTTCGATGAAGGCATCGTACACATTCGTCCGCTTCCACACTCCCCAAAGAATGAAGAGCAGGATAATGCTGAACAGGATGATATTGGCTGTCAGGGTGGAATAAGTGCCCATTTGGTCGCGTCCAAGGCGGACGGAGAGGTAAATCAAGAAAGTGAAGAACAGGGCGATGCCGCCTGCCAGCATCAATATCGGTTTACAGATGAGGTTGATACGTTGGCTGAGGCTGACTGCTAAAATGCCTACAAAGGTTGATATGGTGGTGGTGAGCAGGGTGGGGATGAAGATATCCGTGGGTTGGGCGGCTCCCATCTGTGCCCGATACACCATGATGCTGACAGGGATAAGAATCAGCCCCGAAGTGTTGATGACAAGGAACATAATCATCGGGTTGGTGGCCGTGTCTTTGCGCGGGTTCAATTCCTGAAGCTCCTTCATAGCTTTGAGTCCCATGGGCGTGGCGGCATTGTCAAGCCCCAGCATATTGGCGGAGAAGTTCATGAAGATGCTTCCCATGGCAGGATGGCCCTTGGGTATGTCCGGAAAAAGTCGGCAAAACACCGGACTGAGCCAGCGGGACAAGGCGTTAATCATACCGCTCCGTTCGCCTATCTTCATCACGCCAAGCCATAGGGCAAGGATGCCCGTCAGTCCCAACGAGATTTCAAACGCGTTCTTCGACGAGTCGAACGTGGCGTTCACCAGAGCGGTGAATATCTCCGTATCACCCGTGAAGAGCAACCGCCCTAAGGCCATGAGAAAGGCAATGACGAAAAAGGCTATCCAGATGTAATTCAGCACCATGCGATTCTAGTATTTCTTTTCATTTGCCAGTCTCCAGGCGTTCAGGAAAGCGGCTTTGGTTATTTCTATTACTTTCTCCCAATTCAGGCGGTCGGCATGATCCGTAGGCTGATGATAGTCGGGATGGCCGTCCGTGTGATACCAAATGATGGGGATGTCGTGTATGGCAAACGAAGCGTTGTCGCTTCCTCCGGTAGGTTTGTCCCACGGGCGGTAATTGGGCTCTAATTTCAAGTCGTAACGGATGATGTCCTCTTTCAGCCATTGGCCGAAGGCCGGATGTGAGGCCGTGTAAAAGTAGACCACATGGCGTGGATTTTCCGGCTGGTTGTTGCGTCCTATCATGTCGAAGTTCAAGTAGCCTTTTAATCCTTCGAGGAAGCCGCAACTCTGCGAGAAATAGCGCGAGCCAAGGAGCCCTTTTTCCTCACCATCCCAGAATGCGATGATGACATTGCGTAAAGGTTTCGCTCCGCTTGCCCGAAAAGCACGCGCAATCTGCATCACGGCTGATACGCCCGAAGCGTTGTCGTCCGCACCATTATAGATAGGGTCGTCCTCCAACGTGGAGTCTATGCCCAAATGGTCGAAGTGCGCGCCGATTATCACGTATTCATCGACACGCTGACCGGGAATAAGCCCCAACACGTTGGCCATGTGGAGCGAACGGTGCGTGCCTTGTTTCAACCGGGCGATGGAGTCAGGATGCACTTGCCACCGACTCCGTAACTGGCGTTCTTTGGCGCAAGCCTCGAAAGGCTGGAAATAGCTGTCGCCATACAAGGGAGCGATGCCCGCTTCCTTCAAGCAAGCAGCCAGATAATGTGCTGCGATGCGGGAGTCGCGCGTGCCTGCTTCCCGCCCTAGCAATGCGTCATCGGCCAAAAATCCCACGATGGCTTCGGCCGAAGCACGGTTGATACTTTCCAATCCGGCCTCCAAAGCCGTTTGGGCGTAAAGGGGAACAAAGCTCCACGAAGCCATCAGTCCTCCTAATAACAGATAAAGGATTCTTCTTTTCATATTCATACGTAACGGCAAAAATAGGCAATCCTTTTCATAAATTGCCTCGTTTACATAGATTTTTTATGTGAAAGCTTTATGAAAACAGATTTGGACAGAAGTGTTAGATTCTTGCACAATATCCAAGATGAATAAGACAAGAATAAAATAAAAACTCAGAAGATTTGGCTATCTTTGCCTTTGTTCAATCAAAACAAAAGCTTATGACAAATGAATTTCTACTGAAAGGGCTGGCGTGTGCTTCTCTGCTAGGTGCCGCTTCAGTTTATGCCGATAATCGGCCTAACATCATCTACATCTTCACCGATCAACAAACGGCACGTGCCATGAGCTGTGCAGGCAATACGGACGTAAACACTCCTAATATGGATCGCTTGGCCGCGGCAGGTATCATGTTTGAAAATGCTTATTGTACGGCTCCCCTAAGTGGTCCTTCACGGGCGGCCATGTTCACCGGACATCGTCCGGACGAAGTGGACATGCTGGTAAACGGGGCGCCCATGCCCGACAGTTTGCAAATGCGAACCTTGGGAAGCCTGGTAAAAGCTGCCGGATATGAGTGCGCTTACGGAGGGAAGTGGCATTTACCCTTATTGAATGTGCCTGATGATAAGTTCGGTTTCCACCAGATTTATCCGCATAACGATGACGGACTGGCTGAAGCTTGTGTTGAATATCTTTCAAAGGAGCATACTCGTCCGTTTTTTCTTGTAGCTTCGTTTGATAACCCGCATAATATCTGTGAGTTTGCCCGTAGTCAAAACCTGCCTTACGGAAATGTGGACATGCCCGACCTGCGCAATTGCCCTGGCTTGCCGGCCAACTTTGCAAAGAATCCTTATGATGCGGACGTGCTGGAACAGGAGCGTGCGGCCAATTACAGTGTTTATCCCAGCGTGCGGTGGACACCCGAGGACTGGCGCCGATATCGGTATGCCTATTATCGTTTGGTAGAAAAGGTAGATCGTGAGATCGGTAAGATTGTGGATGCCATTGATGCAGCAGATTTGTGGAAGAATACAATAGTGATTTTCTCCAGCGATCATGGCGATGGAGTGGGGGCGCATCAATGGAATCAGAAGTCTGCCCTTTATGAGGAAGTGGTCAACGTACCGTTGATTGTCACTTTGCCTGGGCGGAAACATGCGGGTACGGTAATGCCTCAACTCGTGAGTAGCGGAGTGGATTTCTTTGCCTCCATTTGTGATTGGACAGGTGCCGCACGGCCCGAAAATACGGCTGGAATTTCATTTCGCGGGTTGGTGGAAGGAGCCAATCCGCAGGCACCTCATCAGGAGTATGTGGTTACAGAGACACGGTTTGACGGGAGTAAGACTCGTGGTTGGATGGTACGTACGCAACGTTACAAATATGTGCTTTATGATAAGGGGCGTTATCGGGAGCAGTTGTTTGACATGCAGGCCGATCGAGGTGAGACGCGTAATCTGATAATGGAGCAAGTTTATGAAAAGGTGGCCCAGCAACATCGTGACCTTTTGGCAAAGTTTATGGAGGAGCATCGGATACGCCCTTCGCGGAAGGAGTTGCACGATGTGCCAGGTAAAGTGTTGAAGCAGAAGGGCACATTACATAATTAATCCTTTATCGGTTAGTGCTGTGTTTTCAATGGTATGTCGTTTTTAATTCATCTATTAAAAGTATATTTCATGAAAAACAGAATCATTCTCTTATTTCTTATTTTTTATTCCTCATATTTCATTTTTCATTTGTCTGCCCAAGAGATGCAAAGAGAGGAAGTGAGATGGCAAGAAATGGACGGGGTGAGAGTTCCGATCCCACCTCAAATACATCCGCGTCTGTTTTTGCGTACTTCGGATATTCCTGCCTTGAAAGAACGATTGAAAACCCCGCAGGCCCGACAGACACTTGATGTCTTACAGCAGCTGGCCAAAGATCGTACGCCTGAAGAGGAAGAAGCCGAATTGAGACATGATTTCCGCTATTATTATAAGATGCGTGGTGTCACTAGCCGGGCACAACTTCAAGCATTGGATTATTTAACAAGCGGGAATAAACGTCAGGCACGCCGTGCCATAACCTCCATGCTTGATACATTGCGCACAACAAACTTTATCAATCGAGGAGGCGACCTTTCTCGTGCCAGTGGTGTCATGCTCATGGTAGGCGCTATGGTATACGATTGGTGTTATGATCAGATGAAAGAATCGGAAAAACAAGCTTATGTAAGCGAATTTATTCGCATAGCGGGGACAATGGAGTGTGGTTATCCGCCTCGTGATAATCAACCCATTGCCGGTCATCCATCGGAATGGATGATTATGCGCGACATGCTTTCTGCTGGCATTGCTATTTATGACGAATATCCTGATATGTACAATTACGTCATTAAGATGTTATTCGAGAAATACATTCCTGTCCGTAACTATTTCTATGCCGGTCAGAATTATCACCAAGGTACCAATTACATGCACGTGCGTATGACTTGTGACCTTTATTTATTGTGGATTATGGATAAAATGGGTGCAGGGAATATATATGACCCTGCTCAGCAATTTGTATTATATGACATTATTTACCGTCGTCGTCCCGATGGTGTGTTGTTACCTGCCGGCGATGATTATCCGCAACCTCGTCCTTCGCTATTGACAATGCCTGTTCCCATGATGTTGGCTTCCAGCTATTATAAGGATCCCTATTTGGCTTATGAGTTTGAGTTGAATCCTCATATTGATGCTCTTGGTAATGAAGTTATGAATCACTGCTTGATTCACGAATTGTTGTGGCGTGACTATGATCTCAAGCCTAAATCACCAGATTCTCTTCCATTGACTCGCTATAGCGGCTCGCCTTTCGGTTGGATGATTGCTCGTACGGGTTGGGGATCCAACAGTGTTATAGCTGAAATGAAGATTAACGAGCAGTTTGTGGGCAACCACCAGCATATGGACGGAGGGAGTTTCCAGATTTATTACAAAGGTCCGTTGGCTCTCGATGCGGGCGCTTATAGTGGTAGTTCCGGAGGGTATAATAGCGAGAACAACAAAAATTACTTCAAACGTACTATTGCTCATAATTCGCTGTTAGTGTATGATCCGGATGAAAAATTTGCCTGTTGGAGTTATGGAGATGGAGGTAAGACCCGTTTTGCAGACAACGATGGTGGGCAACGCATGCCGGGTGAAGGATGGAAAACATGTAACGATATGGATAGCCTTTTGTCCGAAGAATATACCGTAGGAAGGGTGCTAGCTCATGGCTTTGGGCCAGATGCCAAACTTCCTGACTATTCGTACCTGAAAGGGGACATAACGAAAGCTTATACGAAAAAGGTGAAAGAAGTGAAACGTTCCTTTGTATTTCTCAATCTAGAAGATGAAACAGTGACTGCTGCCCTTATTATATTTGACAAAATAGTATCCTCTAATCCTGATTTTAAGAAGTATTGGCTGTTGCATAATATTGACGAGCCGTTTATCGATGGGAATACTTTTATAGTGACACGTACCAAGAATGGAGATACGGGTATGCTTCACAATAGTGTATTATTGCCTTCAGGGGATGAAGTGCGTCTAGAAAAGGTTGGTGGTTTCGGCAAAGAATGTTGGGTATTCGGTAAGAATTATCCCAATGATGCCATGCCACCCTATCCAGATCCAGCTAATGAACGTGGAGCGTGGCGTATGGAAGTCTCGCCTGTAAAACCAGTTGCGGAGAATTATTTTTTGAACGTTATGCAGGTAGCTGACAATACTTGCAAGAAATTGAATAAAGTGAAACGTTTGGACGGTGTGCGTATCGTAGGGGTACAGATAAGCGACCGCGTGGTGACTTTTAGCAAGGATACTACTCCTCTTTCTGGCCATTTTCAGCTGAAAGTGGAGGGTGAAGGGATACTGAAATTTGTTATTACAGACTTGAAGCCAGGTAACTGGCAGGTGTTGAAAGATGGGGATGTTTATCTACCTATTCAGGAGGTGAAAAGTGATGATGGTATTCTTTATTTTGAAGGTATGGCCGGAGAGTATGAGTTCCGGAGGTAAATTTTTATATAAAAAAGTAAGTGAAACGCGAATTATTCGCAGTTCACTTACTTTCGACTATAAACAAGCGAGATTTTTTAATTATGTACCAGCGTTCCGATTTTTTCTCCACTGATGACTTTCTTCAGGTTGCCTGCGGTGTCCATATCAAAGACGATAATGGGCAGGTTGTTCTCCTTACACATGCAGGTGGCGGTGAGATCCATAACACGCAGGTTGCGGGTGAGGACTTCATCGTAGGTGATGTCCTTGAATTTCGTGGCCATAGGATCTTTTTCCGGGTCGGCGTTGTAGACACCGTCCACACGAGTACCTTTCAACATGGCATCGGCTTCAATTTCGATACCGCGCAGGGAGGAGCCGGTGTCGGTGGTGAAGAAGGGGTTACCCGTACCGGCAGACATGATGACCACTTCGCCCGCCTCGAGGCACTCGATGGCGCGCCACTTGTTGTAAAATTCGCCGATAGGCTCCATGCGTACGGCGGTCAGCACGCGGGTTTTGACGCCTCGTGCAGTGAGTGCCGAGCTGAGTGCTAGGCTGTTGATGACTGTGGCCAACATACCCATTTGGTCACCCTTCACTCGGTCAAAGCCTTTCATGGCTCCCTTCAGCCCGCGAAAGATATTACCCCCGCCAATGACGATACCCACTTGCACGCCCATGTCGTGTATTTCCTTTATCTGTTCGGCGTATTGCATCAGTCGCTGGTCATCAAAGATGCCTGGCTGATTTCCCTTCAGGCTCTCGCCGCTGAGCTTGAGAAGGATTCGTTTGTAATGAGGTGTTACCATACTTATATCTGATTTTGTTGTATTATTCATTGGGAGCAAAGATACGTTTTCCCTCTGAGATAAGGAAATTGCCAGGCAGCTTATTTTTGAGGGCATATCCTTTTTGACATTTTTCTTTTTATAATCAGGCCACCCGAAAATCACAATAGTTTTTTCTTCAGCACCCATGTCGCTCTTGAAAAGTACCGTTCAAGAAGCGTGCAACATTGTTTTCCGAAGAGCGGAAGAAAAATCAATGAAACAAGCGGTATTTCTGCACGAAAAAACGAACGAGTTTGTTTTGTCCTGCGCTTAGTTTGCATTATCTTTGCCAAAGATAACAACAAAGCGAAATCTTATGGACAACTTGGTCTCATTTTGGCGTCATATTTGCCGGCACAAATATCTGATAACGTTACTGATATTTGGTGTCATCATTGTTTTTTTGGACGAAAACAGCCTTATCCGGAGGCTGAGACTTTATCATGAAGCAAACGAATTGCGCGGTGAGATAGACAGGTACCGTGCGGAGTTTGAGTACAGTACCCGCCGCTTGAATGAGTTGGCCCTTGACTCAGGAGCGATCGAGAAAGTGGCTCGCGAACGGTATTTCATGAAAAAGCCCAATGAAGATATTTATGTGTTTGAAGAAGATGTAGAAGATTTAGAATAAATACCCACAATGAAACAGATACTTCCCGCTCTTTTTGCCGTAGGCGCTTTTATGGTGATTGCAGGTGCAGGCGTTTATATTACCGGCTGGCCGGCAGCTCCCTACGTCTACACAGTAGGTGCCACTTTGGTGGCGTTAGCGCAGGTTAACGACCGTCCCCGTGCACAAAGCCCTGCTATTCGCCGTTTGCGCTTCCAGCAAATACTGGGCGCATTGCTTTTAGTATTGGCCGGTACACTGATGTTGCTCACCCGCGGTAATGAGTGGATAGTTTGCCTCACTATTGCTGCAATCTTTGAACTTTATACCTCGATACGTATTCCGCAAGAAGAGGAGAAAGAGTTAAAGAAATAATCCGCCATGCAAAAATATGAGTATCTTTGTGTCTGCTTAGAATGCTTGCTACCAAGACTTAGATTATTGAACATTAAACAAATCAATTTTTTACGATGAAAAAGATGACTTTTTTGGCGGGGTTGCTCTTGTGCGCCCTGTGTTTAACCGCTTGCAGCAATGATGATGACATCGATCTGTTCCCTGATGGCACGGCCTCGCTGCGCATGATGAACGAAGACAACGGACGTACGCTGTTGGGTAACTCCGATGTGTACATTACCAAGGATGGCAATTTCAGCAGTGACCAATATCCGCTGTTCGACATGGGCGAACGGAAGGGCATCGGCGACATCAATATGCCGGACTTCACCAACATGGCTCCCTCGGTAGCGGTAGAGCCGGGACACGGCTACGTGGTGTGCAACGCCAATGATGTGCTCTTTTTCTCCGATTCAAGGATATATGCCATTGCCGAGAACGCCAATGTGTATCGTATATATGTAGATACCTGGATTCGTGACCAGGAGGATAACATCACAGGAGCCAATGTCCGCTTTCTTTTAGGTAAGCCATTGGAGAGTGGAATGCCTGCTTGGGGAAGTCTGGCAGGAACTGTTTGTTTGTCTATTAAAAACAGTGGGGAGGAATTCATACCCGCGAAGATAGAACTTCCATCGGGCGACATCGAGGTCTTCTATCTGGATAATGGCGAAGAATGCCTGACGCATACCACATCCGGGCGCACGTTGACATTCGCGCTGAAAGAGGATTTCAATTTCCCTGGCAGCGATATGGCCGAATATAAAGTGAGAATCCGTAGCGGAAATATCTATACGGAAGTCAGCATACAGGCGGAAATCCGTCGTGATTTTTAAGAAGAAAAAGCAGAAAAGCACTTGCATATTCCATCGTAAATGGTTATTTTAGCCACTAATTTTTTATAACCTTTTAAATACGTATTTACCATGGAGCAAGTGCTTTTCTGGCTCGTACCGGCCGCTTCTGTTTTAGCTCTCGGCTTTGCCTGGCATTTCCATCGCCAGATGATGAAGGAGAGCGAAGGTACACCTCAGATGATTAAGATTGCTGCCGCCGTTCGCAAGGGGGCCATGTCTTATCTGAAACAGCAATATAAAATCGTAGGACTGGTCTTCCTCGGGCTGGTCATTTTCTTTTCCATTATGGCCTACGGGTTCAATGTGCAAAACCACTGGGTGCCCGTAGCTTTTCTGACGGGAGGATTCTTCTCCGGTTTGTCGGGTTTCTTGGGTATGAAGACCGCTACGTATGCCTCGGCCCGTACAGCCAATGCCGCCCGCAAATCACTGAATGCAGGCCTCCGTATCGCTTTCCGAAGCGGGGCGGTCATGGGGCTGGTGGTGGTTGGACTGGGATTGTTGGACATTTCGTTCTGGTACCTGCTGCTGAATGCTGTGATTCCCGAAGACTTAATGACACCGACCAGTAAACTGTGCGTCATCACTACCACGATGCTGACCTTTGGTATGGGTGCCTCGACGCAGGCTCTGTTTGCCCGCGTGGGCGGTGGTATCTACACCAAAGCTGCCGACGTGGGTGCTGACTTGGTAGGTAAGGTAGAGGCTGGCATCCCTGAAGACGACCCGCGCAATCCCGCCACCATCGCCGACAACGTGGGCGACAACGTGGGCGACGTGGCTGGTATGGGTGCCGACCTGTACGAAAGTTATTGCGGCTCCATCCTTTCGACGGCTGCACTGGGTGCGGCAGCCTTCCTTCATAGTGGTGACACGCTGATGCAGTATAAAGCGGTGATTGCTCCCATGCTGATAGCTGCCGTGGGCATCCTGCTTTCCATTATCGGTATCTTCTCGGTGTGTACCAAAGAGAATGCATCCATGAAGAACCTGCTGGGGGCATTGAGCTTCGGTACCAACCTCAGTTCCGTGCTGATTGTCATCGCTACTTTCTTCATCCTTTGGCTGCTGGGATTGGACAACTGGCAGGGTGTGGCAGGTTCTGTCGTTGTCGGTCTGCTGGTGGGTATCGTCATCGGCCGTTCTACGGAATACTATACTTCCCAATCCTATAAACCTACCCGTAAACTGAGTGAAAGCGGCAAGACGGGTCCGGCCACGGTTATCATCTCCGGCATCGGTTTGGGTATGCTTTCTACAGCCATCCCGGTGATATCCGTTGTAGTGGGTGTCATCGCTTCTTACCTGTTTGCTTCGGGCTTCGAATTCGGCAACGTGGCGATGGGTCTCTACGGTATCGGTATCGCAGCCGTGGGTATGCTTTCGACCTTGGGAATTACGCTGGCTACGGATGCTTACGGCCCCATTGCCGACAATGCGGGAGGTAATGCCGAAATGTCCGGCTTGGGCGAAGAAGTGCGCAAGCGTACCGACGCCCTCGACTCGCTGGGCAACACCACAGCCGCCACGGGTAAGGGCTTTGCCATCGGTTCGGCAGCCTTGACCGGTCTGGCTCTGTTGGCTTCGTACATCGAAGAAATCCGCATCGGACTGACCCGCATCGGCGAAACGGTGCTCAACATCGGTGGCGGAGCTACGGTAGATGTGCAGGACGCTTCGTTCTTCGACTTCATGTATCACTACAACGTCAACCTGATGAACCCCAACGTACTGGCGGGCATCTTCATCGGTTCGATGATGGCTTTCCTCTTCTGTGGTCTGACGATGAATGCCGTGGGACGTGCCGCTGCCCACATGGTGGACGAGGTACGCCGTCAGTTCCGTACCATCAAAGGTATCCTGACGGGTGAGGCAGAGCCCGATTACGAACGTTGCGTGGCCATTTCGACGAAAGGTGCCCAGCGGGAGATGGTCGTTCCTTCGTTGCTGGCCATCATTGCTCCGGTATTGACGGGCCTCATTTTCGGCGTGCCGGGTGTGTTAGGGCTGCTGATTGGCGGATTGAGCAGCGGTTTTGTCTTGGCTATCTTCATGGCCAATTCAGGTGGTGCCTGGGATAATGCCAAGAAGTACGTTGAGGAAGGCAACTTCGGCGGCAAGGGTAGCGAGGTGCATAAGGCTACGGTAGTGGGCGACACGGTGGGCGACCCCTT
>CALUOV010000049.1 GCA_944322275.1 uncultured Bacteroides sp.
TCCACATGTTTCTTACATTCCTCCAGCAAAGCTGCAAACACGTCTTTGTCCACCTCTAAATCCAAATTGGTGTATTGTTCTACAATGGCCTCCAAGTCTCTGACTACAGTCTCATGCTCACCTTCGAAATCGAAATTCAAAATGCTGATAGCCAATTGTACTAATTCCGGACCGTTTAAAAATGTCTCCAACAGATAAGCTTGCGCTCGATCGGCGGCACGACGGCTTTTATAAGCCAAATCCAAATCTGTGAGGAGATGCAGCCTTTTTTTGCGTTCAGCAGGAGTGGCACGTATCCAAGTCAGTAAGTCACGCTCCCGCTCTTGTTTGCGCTTCAACACATGCAGACGCCGGATGGCCCGGTTCATACCTATGCTGTTTTTCCAATAATTGGAACTCTCATCATATTTGGAGGCATACTTGATACGCACCGTATCGTTTCTGTCCATGGCTTGTTTCCAAATGGCCTGCTTTACACCGCGGATGTCTATCCTCGCCTGATTGGTATTGTTCATCCGTTCCTCGATGCCGAAAGAAGAAAGGTAACGTTCGGTCTCGCCTGGATAACCCAATGTCATGCAAAAATCACCTTCCCGATAACCGGCCAACGAGATAGGAGCCACATAAGCAGGGTGATAAGGCACATTCTCCGGAGAATAATCGGCAGGGCGATTCGCCCAATCGGCGTAAATGCGGAAGACACAGAAGTCGCCCGTATGGCGAGGCCACATCCAGTTGTCTTCATCCCAACCGAATTTGCCTACTGAAGAAGGCGGTGCGAACACCAACCGCACATCATCATAATCGCGATACACGGAAAGCCAATATTCATCTCCCGCATAGTAAGCATCCACCACGCCTATCAAGGTAGAATCACGTTCGGAAACTTCCGCTCCGATCACTCTCATCACCGAGTCTGCCGCGCTAGCACGTGAAGCCTCATCCATATCCGGCCTCAAAGCCGAAAGCACCCTGTGGGTTACATTCTTCTGCTCCACCAGAAAGCGTACGTACAAGTCCGGACAAGACAACTCCTCTTCCCGACTGTGAGCCACAAAGCCGTCTTGCAGATAGTCATGTTCTATGGTGGAGTGCTGTTGCACACTGCTGAATCCGCAATGATGGTTGGTCAACACCAATCCGTCCGCTGATACCACCACGCCTGAACAGAAGCCGCCGAAACTAACCACAGCATCCTTTAGCGAAGCCTTTTGGGGATGATACAATTTCTTAGGAGACAGCTCCAGTCCCATCTCCTTCAGCGTACGGCGTGTAGCCTTGTCCAGATGTCCAAGCATCCACATACCTTCATCGGCACGTGCCGGAAGAAGAATAAGCAAGAACAAAAAGAATAAAGTTACGTTTCTCATCGTTTTCATCGTTATTTTTTCACCAATCGGTTCAATAAAGGAATACTACCTAAGGGCAAATCTTTCTTCACAATAAATATTATAAATATCAATAACAACACGCTACGGAAACCAAACCGCAACCATAGGCTCTCTATCGGCACCAGCACGCTCACTGCATAAAGCAACGCCGTCAATACCACATACAAACCAATGCCTCTCAAGTCGTAACGGATGGGATATTTCCGTTGTCCCACGAAATAGGACAGCAACATAGCCACTCCATAGCCGGCTAATCCGGCCCAAGCACACGCCATGTAGCCAAAATGAGGAATAAACAGTACATTGAGCGTCACCAGCACCGCACAGCCTGCCAGCGAGAAATAAGCTCCCCAGCGTGTCTGGTCAATCAGTTTATACCAAAAAGAAAGATTAAAATAAATGCCCATGCAAATTTCGGCCGCCATCACGATGGGCACCACCCGCAGTCCTTCCCAATAGTCACGCCCAATGAGATATTTCAACAAGTCCAGATAGAACATAACCGCCAAAAAAGCTAACAGGGTAAAGATTATGAAATACTTCATGGCAGCCGCATACGTCTCACGGTTATCCTTGTCACGGCTTTTTCCAAATACAAACGGCTCGTACGCATAACGGAAAGCCTGAGTCAACATCGCCATAATCATAGCAATCTTACTGGCTGCCCCATAAATACCCAATTGTACGGCCGCCTCGTCCGCATTCGGATAAACATAAGGAAAAATAATCTTGTCCGCCACCTGGTTCAGAATCCCCGCCAAGCCCAATACTAACAAAGGCAGACTATAAACCACCATGCGATGCATCAAACCTTTATCAAACCCACAACGCAAGCCGCGCAATTCGGGAATCAGACACAGCATGATGACACCCGTACAAATCAGGTTAAACAGAAAAGCATAACCCACATCGCTCCCCTTCAACGCTACGTAATACGTCAGGTTCAATGCGATATTCAGGAAAATAAAGAGCAGCTTCAAGGTCGCAAAGCGCAACGGACGTTTCCGGTAACGCAAGTAAGCAAAGGGAATGCTTTGTATGGCATCCATCACTACCACACCCATCATCATGCCCACATACTCCGGATGGTCTTCATAGCCCAGCCATCCCGCTATCGGCCTCAGGCAAATCAGGCCAATAGCCAAGAAGGACAATGACACGCCGCCTACTCCTATCAACGCCGTAGAGTAGACACGAGCAGGATCATCTTCCCCCTTGCCCGCAAAGCGGAAAAAGCCAGTCTCCATACCAAACGTCAGCAATACCAGCACCAATGCCACCCAAGCATAGATATTGGTCACCACACCATAGCCTCCCGACTGAGCCGACATGGCAATGGTATAGACTGGCACCAACAAATAATTCAAAAACCGCCCCACAATGCTGCTCAGCCCATAAATGGCAGTTTCCTTAGCCAAACTTTTCAGATTTGCCATAAGCGTCCTTCGCTATACATACTTTTATCTTCCGAGCGCAAAGATAAAACAAAAGCACGAAAAAAGACAATGTTTCGCTAAAGGATGGAGATAAACAAATATTATTTGTATATTAGCACCGTCTTATGAACACTTAACCCTGAATAGCATGAACAAAAAGATATGGATAGCAGTTTTATTCTTGCAGAGTCTCGCGTCAGCAAAATCGGAAACGGAATCGTTGCAAGTTATCGGATGTGGTGACATGTCCTGCCCGCCGGAAACGGCTTATGTGGCTACGCCCGACAACGTAGGCAGATACGTGAGCCAGCGTCCTCCGGAAGCGGAGCGGCTCTTCCGTTCGGATGCCATCGAAAAGAAAATAAAAGAAGTAAAAGCCTTGCTGAAGAATCCTTATCTGGCATGGATGTTTGAAAACTGCTTTCCCAACACGCTTGACACCACGGTACATTTCCGCATGCGGGAAGGAAAGCCGGACACCTTTGTCTATACAGGGGACATACACGCCATGTGGTTGCGTGATTCGGGTGCACAAGTGTGGCCCTATATACCTTTTGCCAACGAAGACCCTCATTTGAAGCAAATGCTGGAAGGAGTTATCCGAAGACAATTCCTGTGTATCCTGACGGACCCCTACGCCAACGCCTTCAATGATGGGCCAGGAGAAAGCGAATGGATGACGGACCGCACCGACATGAAGCCAGAGCTGCACGAACGGAAGTGGGAAATAGACTCCCTGTGCTACCCCCTGCGGTTGGCTTACCAATATTGGAAAGTGATGGGCGACACCAGCGTCTTTGACGAGACTTGGCTGAAGGCGGTCAAACTCATCCTGCAAACCTTCCGCGAACAGCAGCGCAAGAATGGGGACAAAGGTCCTTACCGCTTCCAGCGTAAGACAGAACGTGCCACTGATACGACCATCAATGATGGTTGGGGGGCACCAGCCCGACCAGTAGGCCTGATTGCTTCGGCCTTTCGCCCCTCGGACGATGCCACGACTTTGCCGTTCCTGATTCCTTCCAATTTCTTTGCCGTCACTTCCTTACGCAAAGCGGCGGAAATATTGACCACGGTCAATAAAGACACCGACTTGGCCGGCCAATGTAACGCATTGGCGGATGAAGTGGAAACGGCTTTAAAGAAACATGCCGTGTGCGAACATCCTGAATTCGGCACGATTTACGCGTTTGAGGTAGATGGCTTCGGCAGTCGTATGTTAATGGATGACGCCAATGTTCCCAGCCTGTTGGCAATGCCTTATCTGGGTGATGTAGACAGAGATGACCCAATTTACCAAAACACGCGGCGTTTTGTCTGGAGTGAGGCCAATCCTTATTTCTTTCGGGGTACTGCAGGAGAAGGCATTGGGGGACCGCACATAGGTTATGACATGATATGGCCCATGAGCATTATGATGAAAGCCTTTACCAGTCGGGACGATGAAGAAATCAAAGAGTGTCTGCGCATGCTGATGCGTACGGACGCCGGGACAGGATTCATGCATGAGTCTTTCAATAAAGACGATCCCAAAAAATTCACACGCAAATGGTTCGCCTGGCAAAACACTTTATTTGGCGAACTGATATTGAAGTTGCTCAACGAAGGTAAACTGGATTTGCTCAACAGCTTATAACACACATAATAACAACCTGAATACTTGAAACAACCATGAAACTGTTTTCTTATTTGTTAAGCGTAAGCGCATATGGACTTCTGTTGATGCATACTGCATGTATTTCCACCTCCCGACCAATAGAAACAGGAACTAGACATGCCGATTATGTAGATCCTTACATCGGTTCGGACGGGCATGGACACGTGTTTGTAGGAGCCAATGTGCCGTTCGGCATGATACAGGCAGGCCCACAAAACATTCATAAGGGATGGGACTGGTGTTCGGGCTATCATTACTCAGACAGTGTGCTGATCGGCTTCAGTCATACTCACCTCAGCGGAACCGGTTGTGCGGATTTGGGGGATGTGTTGCTGATGCCTTTCACAGGTGAAATTCGCACCCTGCGTGGAGAGCAGGATAACATCCAAAATGCCTGTTCTTCTTATTATTCACATGATAAAGAATTGGTATCTCCCGGATATTATTCTTTATCTATGGAGAACGGGATACGGGCGGAACTTACCACCACTGACCGCACGGCCATTCACCGTTACACTTATCCGGGAGGCACACCCCGCTTGCTGATAAATCTGAAAGAAGGAAACGGTGACCGATCCTATGAGACTAAACTAAAACAGACGGACGAACATACGATAGAAGGTTACCGTTTCTCCAAAGGATGGAGCCCGCGTCATAAAGTGTTCTTTGTGCTCAAGTCGGAACAACCCATTGATCGATTGGACGTTTTCCTGAATGACAAACCCGCCGGTCAAGACTCACTGAAAGCACCTGATGTGAAAGGTGTGTTGACTTTCAAAGACAATCCTCAGCTTGTACAAGTAAAAGTGGCCCTCTCATCTGTCAGTTGCGCCAATGCCCGGATGAACTTAGAGACGGAAATACCCGCATGGAATTTTGACGGAGTGAAGGCCATGGCTGCAAATCGCTGGGAAGAAGCATTAGCATGTATCGATATAGAAAGCGAAGATGAACGGAGCAAAAAGATATTTTACACCGCTCTCTATCATCTTTTCATGGCTCCCACCCTATACATGGATACAAACAGGGAATTCCGCGGACACAATGACAGCATCTACCAGGCCGACAACTGGACCAATTATTCAACGTTTTCATTATGGGATACGTATCGGGCATATCACCCACTGATGACTATTATCCAACCTCAGTTAGTGTCCGATTGGGTGAATTCAATGTTGAGCATCTACGACCAACAGGACAAACTTCCTATTTGGCCTTTAATAGGGGGAGAAACAAATCAGATGCCGGGATATAGCGCTCTGCCTGTCATTGCAGATACCTACTTGAAAGGATTCAAAGGTTTTGACGCAGAACGAGCCTTGAGCGACATGGTGGCATCGGCCACGTATGAAAAACAGAGAGGCATACCCTATGTGTTAGAGAAAGGATATATACCTTGTGACAAGATGCCCGAAGCGACTTCCATTGCTATGGAGTATGCCGTAGGCGACTGGGGACTAACTCAAATGGCTCATAAGATGGGACGGACGGACATCGCACGTACATTTGAAGAACGAGGACGAGCTTACGAAAAATATTTCGACCGACACATAAACTTCATCCGTCCCAAAATGGAAGATGGCTCGTGGCGTTCGCCTTATGATCCCTTCCGATCCATACACGGTTGGGGGGACTTCTGTGAAGGAAACGGATGGCAATACACATTTTTTATGCCGCAATATCCGGAAGGATTGATCGGATTAATGGGAGGAGACGAACCGTTTGTGGCCAAACTGGACTCTTTGTTTGTGGCCGAAGGTGATATGGGAGAACATGCCTCTAGTGACATCAGCGGCTTAATAGGCATGTACGCCCACGGAAACGAGCCGAGCCATCACGTGGCTTACCTGTATACCTATGCAGGCCAACAATGGAAAACAGCAGAAATTGTAGAATTTATTCAACGGAATTTCTATACTGACAAACCGGATGGAATCATCGGCAATGAGGATTGTGGGCAGATGTCAGCTTGGCACGTGTTGTCAAGTTTGGGCTTCTATCAGGTGAATCCGTCAAATGGAATCTATGTTTTTGGATGCCCTTTGTTTGAAAAAGCGACCATCCAACTGCCGGAAGGAAAAACTTTTAAGGTAATAGCAAACAAGGTGGGTAACGAAAACAAATACATCCAATCGGTGCGGTTAAACGGGAAGCTATACACCAAGTCTTACATCACATATGAGGACATCATGCAGGGAGGAACCTTAACTTTTGAGATGGGTAAACGGCCGAATAAGAAGTTTGGCACTCATCCGCAAGACCGCCCCAAATCTGTAGAATCATACTAAACGCCTATTGTTGTCATGAGAATTATAAAATACATCATCTTGTCATGCCTGTTGACAACATTATCTGAATACTCCGGTTCGCAGACTTTGTACGAATCCGCTCCACGATCCGATTATTACACCCGTGGTATCGGAGTTTATCCAGGGAATCCGAAAGAAGATTTTTCACCAAAGTTAGTAGTTAATAAAACTGAATATCGAAATTTGGCCTTGAGACGCGCCTCTTATCAGTCTTCCGCCTACGATTATAACTTGACAGCCCAATTAGTAACTGATGGTATCGTGACCGAAAACCCTCCCCAATACCTGATACTTTCTACACCGGATGGGAGTGTACCCAAACGCGAGCGAGAATGGATGATTGACGGAGGAGCCTATTCACGTAACACGGTTCAAGGGGAAGACACCTATTTTCAGTTTACTCTCCGGAATTACGCTGAATCCATCGAAGAAGCCACTATAACTGGCACAATGGCTTATGATGAAGCATCAGCCACACAGGGTTATGAAATTACATGGGAGGCATCGACAGATGGCATATACTGGACAACCTTGGCCACTCAGCAAGGGAAAGGCTTACCGGGTAAAGCGTCCTCCAACCGAATACAAATGAACGATCCCAACAAACAGGATGACATGTCCGTGTCTATGGCAATACGCGATTTATCAGAGCACTTTACGTTCCATCCCGCAAGAATGTACGCCTATTATCGTATTCGTCTGAAAATGAAAGGAGCCCGCCAATGGACTTTCCATGAAATTGCATTTAGCAAGGCTCACAATACAATCGACTTAAAACCATCACGATTCTTTACAAGCGCTTGGATGAGTGCCACACCGAAAGAAGAATGGATCTTCGTGGATCTAGGTGTCCGTTCCTCTTTAGATAAAGTCATTCTGCATTGGATCAATAAGGCTGTCAAAGGCAAGATACAAGTATCAGACGATGCGACCAAATGGACAGACGCGGCCGAATTACCTGGAGGAGTAATAAAACGAGATGAAATACCCATAAAGAAGAAAGCTCGCTACGTACGTGTATGGATGGAAAAATCGGCCAATGGAGAAAATTATGTATTGAGCGAATTAGAAGTTATGGGATACGGAGGATTGTCTCCCCAACCTGTTCCTATGCCAAAAGCAGAAACCGGAGAGTTGCTTTTGTCGGGAGGCGGTTGGAAACTACAACGGGCTTCAGAAGTGAACGAGCCGGGAGAGGCTATTGCTTCTACCGATTACAAACCGATAGATTGGGTGATAGCTACCGTTCCAGGGACTGTCTTAAGTAGTTTCCTGAACATTGGGGCCTTGCCTAACCCCAACTATGCTAATAATCAGCTACTAGTATCAGAATCGTTCTTTAACTCTAATTTTTGGTATCGGAATGAGTTTGAAATACCCGTAGACTTTCAGCGTGAAAGAGTCTTTTTGGACTTTGACGGTATCAATTGGAAAGCGAATGTCTTTCTGAATGGTCAAAAAGCAGGACGGATAGAAGGAGCCTTCATCAGAGGACGATTAGATATAACCGATCTAATAAAAACAGGCAAGAATGTATTGGCCGTAGAAATTATTAAGAATGAACATGTCGGCGCAGTGAAAGAAAAGAACAAACAAAGTACCGATTTCAATGGCGGAATATTAGGCGCTGACAATCCCACGTTTCATGCCACGATCGGATGGGATTGGATCCCTACTATACGCGGACGCAACATAGGAATCTGGAATGATGTAAAATTAGTCACCACAGGACCGGTTACGATACAAGATCCTTATATACAAACTGTTTTAGCTTTACCTGACACCACTTCAGCTTGTCTGACACCAGAAGTTATCGTGAAGAATCATGACGAAAAAGCTGTGCAAGGCATCTTGTCGGGACGTATCGGCGACATCCGTTTCGAACAGCCGGTAAAATTAAAAGCCCACGAAGAGAAAACCATCCGGTTTACGCCCGACGTTTATCCCCAATTACACATGCGTCATCCTCGGCTTTGGTGGCCCAACGGATATGGCACACCTTATTTATATGATGCAAACTTTACTTTCCGCATAGCCGGCACAGTCTCCGACAGCAAAGACTTCAAGACGGGTATCCGTCAATTGAGTTATAACGAAGACAACCATACGCTGAACCTTTATGTCAACGGACGCCGATTTGTCGGACGAGGAGGCAACTGGGGCTTTAGCGAGTCGAACCTGAATTACCGGAAGCGTGAATATGAAACTGCCGTTGCCTATCATGCCGACATGCATTTTACCATGTTACGCAATTGGGTAGGCATGACCGGCGACGAGGAATTGTATGAGGCTTGCGACAAATACGGCATCCTGATTTGGCAGGACTTCTGGCTGGCCAATCCTGCCGATGGTCCCGATCCACTGGACGAAACCATGTTCCTCGCCAATGCGGAAGATTACGTGAAGCGTATCCGCAATCACGCTTCGATAGGCTTATATTGTGGACGAAATGAGGGGTTCCCTCCCGAATCTATCGACCAAAACCTACGCCGAATTATAAAAGAAAAACATCCGGATCTACATTACATCTCCAGTTCTGCCGATGATGTGGTAAGTGGACACGGCCCTTATCGTATGCTTCCTGCTAAAACGTATTTTACCTTGAAAACCGGAAACAATAAATTTCATAGTGAACGTGGCATACCTAATGTCATGACTTACGAAAGTTTCCTACGTACTTATTCGGCCGAAGGCATTTGGCCGCCTTCTGATGAATGGGGACTGCACGATTATACACTGGAAGGCGCACAAGGAGCCGCCTCTTTCAACGAAATCATTACCCAAGGATATGGCCGCCCTCAAAATGCGAAGGAGTTTACGGAACTAGCCCAATGGGTGAACTATGATGGGCACCGCAGTTTGTTTGAATCACGAAGCAAGTACCGCATGGGGCTGTTGATGTGGATGAGCCACCCTTGTTGGCCATCCATGGTATGGCAGACGTACGACTATTACTTCGAACCGACTGCCGCCTACTTTGGTATCAAGAAAGCTTGCGAACCTCTACACATCCAATGGAATCCCTCTACCGACAGCGTGGAAGTTGTGAATTATAGTGCCGGTTTTCATCCAGAGCTCATCGCATGTGCCCAAGTATTGAATATGGATGCTTCTGTGGTCTGTAAACAAAAGGTTCGAATAGATAGCGAAGAAGACACGACAAAACCTTGCATTCGACTGGATTTTCCGGATCAACTCTCCAAAGTTCATTTCATCAAGCTGACCTTGCGTGAAGATAACAAAACTATTTCCGAGAATTTCTACCTCCGAAGTAAGGAAGAAAACAATTATCAGGACTTGAAGCGGCTTCCAAGCATCCTCTTACAAACGCAGACAGAATATATTAAGCTAAAAGAAGGTTGCTGGACTGCCATCGTAAAGATAACCAATTCTTCCCGGACACCCGCTTTGCTGATTCGTCTGAACTTGAAAGGCGATGAAGATGGAGAACAGATTCTTCCGGTTTTCTATTCGGACAATTATTTTGCGCTGATGCCGGGCGAACAGAAAGAGGTAAGAATCCGTTGGCAAGATGTAGACACGCGGGGAAATAATCCGCGAGTGGAAGTATCGGGGTACAATGTGGAATGACTTTAGCCAAACAAACTTCCTTGAGAGTCATATTTGCTACGCCCCAAATGCTTGTAAGCCAATTCCGTTACCTCTCTTCCACGAGGAGTCCGCTTAATAAATCCCTCCTTGATAAGAAACGGTTCATACACCTCTTCTATCGTGCCGGGATCTTCACCCAAGGCTGTTGCGATAGTAGTAAGGCCTACAGGACCACCCTTAAACTTATCAATGATGGTTGTCAGAATCTTGTTGTCTATTTGGTCCAGTCCGTAACGGTCAATGTTCAGGGCTTCGAGTGCATAGCGGGCAATGTCTGTATCGATGCTTCCGCTCCCTTTCACCTGCGCAAAGTCACGCACCCGACGTAGCAAAGCGTTGGCAATACGGGGTGTACCACGGCTTCGCCCGGCTATCTCTTCCGCTGCTTTTGTGGAACAAGGCACGTTCAGAATATAGGCCGAACGGAGAATAATCTTGCTCAGCACATCCGTATCATAATATTCTAAATGCAGATTAATGCCAAAACGGGCACGCAACGGCGCCGTCAGCAAGCCGCTGCGGGTTGTAGCACCTACCAGTGTAAACGGATTCAAATCTATCTGAATACTTCGTGCCGAGGGTCCTTTGTCTATCATGATGTCAATACGATAGTCCTCCATAGCCGAATAAAGATACTCTTCCACCACCGGGCTCAGACGGTGTATCTCATCGATAAAGAGTACATCATTCGACTCCAGACTAGTCAGGATGCCTGCCAGGTCGCCCGGTTTGTCCAGTACGGGGCCGCTAGTTATTTTAAAACCTACGCCTAGCTCGTTGGCTATGATATTGGAGAGCGTTGTTTTTCCCAATCCGGGAGGACCGTGAAGTAAAGTGTGATCCAAAGCCTCGCCACGCAGACGCGCAGCCTTCACAAAGACACGCAGATTGTCTACCACCTTGTCCTGTCCGCTGAAGTCCTCGAAAGTCAACGGACGAAGCACGTTTTCAAAATCGCGTTCGCGGCTGGTAAGCGGCTGTTGATTACGTATGTCGAAGTTTCCTTGTTCCATTCTTATTCTACTCCCATGTGGCAAAGATAGCAATAAATAGGCTAAGCCGCTCTATCCCTTACACAAAATCGTCTGTTTTATGTGAAATATCACGCTTCTAAGATATCCCAAGACCATGTATTTGGCCATTTACCTTGATAAGCTACGCGAGACCTTATCACTACGGAAAGAAGAATAGAGGCAATCACAAAAAACTCCGGCAATCTTAACTGACTCCGGAGTTCTTGTCGTTGGACTACCAGGATTCGAACCTGGACAAACAGAACCAAAACCTGTTGTGCTACCATTACACCATAGTCCAAACATAAGGGCTTTCTGTTAAAAAGCGGGGCAAAGATAGAGGTTTTCAAGATAACCACCAAATATTCTGACTTTTTTTTCTTGCTATTGTTCTATTTTAGGCTTTTTCCCGTATTTTTGACCGTAAGGAAAGAGATTTATCGATGCATGGCATGAGCGCAGAAATATCAGTCATTCTTTATTATCTGCTTCGTCCGAATGATGAGAGTGTCGTCCTAACACACGGTGTGGCAGGTCTCCGTGTCCTAACAGGTCGATGGGACACTGGAATTTACGTTCCAGCCATTCGGCCGTGATGCCTGTATCCGAGTGATAGTCCAATGTCCCGTTGACACAAGCGATAGACTTGACTTGTCGTAAGACGGTGCCAATATCGTGTGAGACGAGGACTATGGCACATTGCTGATTGAGGTCAGCCAATAACTGATAAAGTTGCACTTCAAAGTGACGGTCCAAGTAAGTGGAAGGCTCATCAAGAATAATAACTTCCGGGTCACTGATAACGGCACGCCCCAACAAAGTGCGTTGTAACTGACCTCCGCTCAATGCCCCGATAGGACGATGCTCCAATCCGGAAAGCCCCATGCGTTGTGCCACTTGCTGGGCCAAATGACGGTCTTCCTGTGTAAAACGAGCCATTGCCCCTTTGACGCCAGCCAATCCGGAAAGAATAACTTCCTGCACACTGATGGGAAACTTGCGGTCGATACTGGTATATTGAGGCAAATAGCCGATAGTAAGTCCTTGCCCTTTCGGACGGGAACGGCGGGGATGGAAGATGATTTGACCACTTTGAGGAGTCAACAAACCTAATATGCAACGTACAAGGGTGGTTTTACCGCCTCCGTTAGGACCGATAATACCTAAAAAGTCACGCTCGCCAATATTCAGGTTGACATCATGCAACACAGTGCGGCCATCATACCCAACGTTTAAGCCTTTTATTTCGATAAGAGCGTCCATTTACGATTTACTTTTCCATTGATTATTTTTCATGTCGGTTCGCAGTGTTTGCCAAAGCTTTTGCCACTCCGATGATTTCGTCTTGCCAATCATAAGACAACGGATTGATGGAGACAATGCGGGTACCCGTTTGCCGGGCTATCAGTTCGGCGTTGCGCTGGTCAAACTCCGGCTGTACAAAGATAACATTCACTTTTTCTTTTTGACAAAGGTCGAGCAGCTCTTTCAGGCGTGCGGGAGTAGGCTCCTTGCCGGCTTCCTCGATAGAAAGTTGGCGCAAGCCATAGTCGCGTGAAAAATAGCTGAGTGCCGGGTGATAGATAAGAAAGGTGCGGTCTGCATCTGCTCGGGACAATAAGGAGCGGCAAAGGCTGTCGGTATGGCCAATGACCGTTACGAGACTGTCACGTCTATGCAAATATTCGGCTGTATGCGTTGAATCGAGGGCGCATAGGGCGGTAGCGATGTTCTCAGCGATAATACGTGCGTTAACGGCAGATGTCCAAATATGCGGCTCAGGCCCTTCGTCCTCCACAATGAAATCGATGCCCTTGGAGGTGTCAAAAACAGGCATCTCAGGCGTGTTGGCCATCAGCCGGCTCATCCAGACTTGTTCAAAGCCGATGGAGCCGGTACGCAGGTAAGCACGGCTATCGGCTAACGCCAGAAGCTGTGCCGGAGTAGGGTCATAGGTTTCGGGACTGCTGCCACGGGGCACGATGCTTTCCACTGTGAAACGAGTGCCGGCAATGGCTTCCGTGAAATAACGTAACGGCTCTATGGTAACTGTAAGGACGGGACGTTCGCCGCCAGAATCACTTTTGGGGCTTGTAGAACCACAGGCGGAAAACAATAAGACTGAAATCACTAACCCAATATATTTCTTTCTCATATTTCTATTATTTACATCGTTCGCACTAATGAATGACGGCATCGAAAGCCCATAACAGGCAAGCGTACCGAGCCAGTTTGCCCGCAAACATGGAGAGGGTGACCAGCCAGGGATTGGCACGCATGAATCCCAAAGCTACGGCAATGGCTTCGCCCACAAAAGGCAGAAAGGCGAAAAAAGCCATCAAGGCACCACGCCCGTGCAGGAAACGTTGCATCCGCTCCACTTTGGCGCGTTCTACCTTCAGATATTTTTCTATCCACTCCACCTTGCCCATCAATCCCATCGCATAACATGTCAGGCCTCCTACAGTGTTTCCGGTCGCGGCGCACAACAAAGCCCACATGGGATTCAGCCCCATACCTACCAAGGCTGCCAATACCAACTCCGAACTGAAAGGCAGGATACTACCCGCCAACAACGCCGACAGGAAAATGCCTACATAGCCCCATTGGACCAGCAATTGCACAAGCGAGTCTACAAAAGCGTCCATAAATTGAAGGCAAACAGTAAAAAGAACCCAATGACCGCGCAAACAAAAAAGAGGTTGGCTATGCGGCCATGCGTCAAGATAAACAACCTGCCCCCTAAGATGGAAACACATATCCACAACAAGGGTAGCAAATGGTTGTATAAGGCCGGTTGCAATCCAATAAATACAAAACAACAAACACCCAACAGCACTAAAAAATGTAAGTAACTGCGCGTGCTTAGCTTGTCTTCACCTCCCAGGGCGACGGCATGTATGGCTCCCACCCCAAAAAGAAGGAAGACGTAGGACAAGGTCGCAATCTGAGACGCATCAGACAGGAGGGCTACAGGAGTGAAATGAGTCAGTGCCACGAACGGGGCAAAGAACAAATCCAACCGATCCGTCAAGTAGGCATATCCAAACAACAGCCAGTAAGGCAATGCCCAACCTATTATTGAAGCGACCCAACTCTTTATGTTCAACGAACGGAAATTGTAAGCGCCTATCCACATGACGGGAATCAGGTACGTCAGTTGGGGCACAAACAGGCTGCCTGTTCCCATAAATGCAAATGTATGAAACAGGTAAGGCGGCGCATTTTCACCCTGATAGCTGCGGAACAGAAATATCAGTGCCAGAAGGAAACAAGCCGATGCCGCCTGCCCGCTGTAACAGCCGTACAAAGCCGGGCAGATGGACACGAGCAGGCTATACAGCGCGGTTTGAGCCGAGGCTCTGACACGTATCAAGGCAAAAGCATTGTTCATTTCCACCAACAGGTAGCCGACAAGACCGCAAAGTGCAAAGCCTGGCAACAGCCGCGCAAGGGGCATACCCATCAATATCCCCGTCACTGCCCAGCAGCAAACAGAGATAAGGATAGCGGCAGGAAGTGTAAAACGTCCTGTCGCTATCAGGCTTTGCAGATTCTTGCTCCTCATGACGGCTACACTCCCTCCTTTCCGTTACAGGTCAAATCCGATATCCCGGCGGAAGTATTTGCCTTCAAAGCACAGCATATCCGCCACGCGGTAGCTTTTCTCCAACGCCTCTTCCTTGGTGTCGCCGTAGGAGCAGACCGCAATGACACGCCCGCCATTGGTCACGATACGGCCGTCCTTCACCGCAGTGCCGGCATGGAACAGCACGCTGTCCGTGGCCTCGGCCAGGTTGAAGCCCGTTATGGGGAACCCTTTCTCGTACTTGCCCGGATAACCGCCGCTCACCAGCATGACGCAAGCCGCCGCGCGGGGGTCGAGTATCATCGTGCGGCGGTGCAGGTCCTCCCGGCAAACGCCTTCCAGCAGGTCCACCAGGTCCGATTGCAGGCGCAGCATCACGCTTTCCGTCTCCGGGTCGCCCATGCGGACGTTGTATTCGATGACCATCGGGTCGCCCGCCACGTTCATCAGCCCTAAGAAGATGAAGCCTTTGTAGACAATCTCCTCCTCACGCAGCCCCCGGATGGTAGGCTCGATGATGCGTTCGCGCACCTTCCGCATGAATTCGTCGTTGGCAAAGGGGACGGGCGTCACGCTGCCCATGCCTCCGGTGTTCAGGCCGGTATCGCCTTCGCCGATGCGCTTGTAATCCTTCGCCACGGGCAAGACTTTGTAGTGCTCGCCGTCGGTCAGTACAAAGACGCTGCATTCGATGCCGCTCAAGTATTCCTCTATCACCACCGTGGCCGAGGCCTGGCCGAACATGCCGCTCAACATCTCCTGCAACTCCCGTTTGGCTTCGTCCAACGTAGGCAGGATGAGCACCCCCTTGCCGGCGCATAGGCCGTCGGCTTTCAGCACATAAGGCGCTTGCAGCGTCTCGAGGAAGGCCAGGCCCTCGTTCACCGTCTCGGCCGTGACGCTCAGGTGACGGGCGGTGGGGATGCCGTGGCGCAGCATGAATTCCTTGGCGAACTCCTTGCTGCCTTCCAACTGGGCGCCCTTGGCCGACGGGCCGATGACAGCGATGTGTCGGGTCATGACATCGTTCTGGAACTCATCATAGATGCCCCGCACCAACGGGTCTTCCGGACCCACCACAATCATGTCGATGCTGCGCTCCAGGGCAAACACCTTCAATGCGGCGAAGTCCGTTGCCTGGATGTCCACGTTCTCGCCCGCCTGTGCCGTGCCGGCGTTTCCGGGGGCGATGTAAAGTTTGTCCACACGGGGACTTTGGGCTATCTTCCATGCCAAGGCATGTTCGCGGCCGCCCGAGCCTAAGAGTAAGATATTCATAACGGTTCGTATAAAAATTGGATATAAATAATCTCCTGACGGATACAGCGTGCGAAGATACGAATAATAAGGCAAAAAGCGTTGCGAATATGGAAACTTTTCCTATCTTTGTCGCCAAGTAATCATCTAATAACAACTAAAGCACAAAGTGATATGAAACCAACTGAAAGGGTCCGATTTACCCCCCCATTTTAAGAAAGTTTAACTCAACAACACCCCTCACCGCCATCCTCCTGCTGGCAGCCTGCTGCCTGGGCGGTACCACCCTGCTCACCTCCTGCGGCGACGACTATGACGACACCGCCCTATGGGAGAAGGTGAACGACCACGAACAACGACTCGCCGCCCTCGAACAGTGGCAGGCGGAAACCAACACCAACATACAGTCCATACAGACCCTGCTCAACACCACCGACTGCATCACCGCCGTGACGCCCGTCATGGAGGAAGGCGTGGAGGTGGGCTACACCATCTCGTTCCTCCACTCCGACCCCATCACCATCTACCACGGCACGAAAGGAGACACGGGAGAGGCCGGATACACACCGCAGATAGGCCTGACACAGCAGGACGACGGCAACTGGTACTGGACGCTGGACGGCGAGCTGATGGCAGATGCCGACGGCAACCCCATCCGGGCCAACGGACAGGACGGTGAAGACGGAGCCAACGGACGACCCGGACAAGACGGTGACGACGGGCAGGACGGCAGACCGGGAGCGGACGGCAAGGATGCACCCACGCCCCAAGTCAAGATAGGCAGCTCTATTACCAGCGGTACCGTCTACGGACTGGATGGACAGAAGCAGACTGCCGCCGACAAAGACGCCTGGTACCTCAGCGTAGACAACGGGCTGACATGGTATCGTATCACCGGCGACCAAGGAGACAAAGGCGACCAAGGAGACAAAGGCGAACAAGGTAATGCCGGAAAGGACGGCGACAGCTTCTTCACCGGTGCGCCCACACTTTCCGATGACGGCACGCACTACACCTTCACCCTCACCGCCGGAGGCACCATCGAGGTACTCGCCTACACGGGCATCAAGCTGAACTTCGGCAACAACACGGAAGTCGGCTTTGTCTACGGCGAGAAGCAGACCATTGACTTCACCGCCAAGGGCAGCGACAACTTCACCACGGACAACCTCTTCACCGTCGCCCCCTACGGATGGAAGGCCGAGGTAGCCGCCCCGATGACACGCACCCTTAGCACCCCCTTCACCCTGACCGTCACCGCCCCCGCTGATGCGACAAGCGGTGCCGCCGAGGGCGAAATCCTCGTGATGCTGGACAACGGGCAGGGCAACACCACCATCGGACGCCTGAAAGTGGTAGTCAATAAATCTACCATGAATGGCACCGAGCTGACAGCAGGCGCCCTCGAGCCCGGCGAGCTGGCCACGATAATAGGCAGCCGCACCGACCTGACCTCCATCACCGTGACAAGCGGCACGCTCGATGCGACCGACTGGGATGCCATCAAGAAAAACATGTCCTCATTAGAGATAATCGACCTCGAGGGAGCGACTTATACGGGAGAGGATAGAAATAACTGGGTATACAAAGATGGAAAGTATTTTGATCAGGAACTTACAACCATCAAATTACCACAAGGCATTACGGCCTTAGGAGAGAATGCATTCTATGCATGCTACAGCCTGACCACCGTCACCCTGCCGGAAACACT
>CALUOV010000050.1 GCA_944322275.1 uncultured Bacteroides sp.
CCCGTCTGTTCGAAATACGGGGCGAGATACTGATGCCCTGGAAATCCTTTGAGACTTTGAACCGGGAGCGTGAGGCCCGCGAGGAACCCCTCTTCGCCAATCCGCGCAACGCAGCTTCGGGCACGTTGAAATCGCAGAATTCGGCCGTTGTAGCTTCCCGTAAACTCGATGCTTACCTTTATTATTTGTTGGGTGAGGAGTTGCCCGGAGATGGACATTACGAGAATTTGCAGGTGGCTGCCGGATGGGGATTTAAAATTTCGGAACACATGAAAAAGGCACGCACCCTGCAGGAAATCCTTGACTACATTAATTATTGGGATACCGAACGCAAGAATCTGCCCGTAGCTACGGACGGCATTGTGCTGAAAGTAAACAGCCTTCGTCAGCAACGCAATTTGGGATATACGGCTAAATCGCCCCGTTGGGCCATTGCCTATAAGTTTCAGGCCGAAAGGGCGTTGACCCGCCTGAACAAAGTCACTTATCAAGTGGGACGTACGGGTGCCATTACTCCCGTGGCCAATTTGGATCCTGTGCAGTTGTCGGGTACCGTTGTACGTCGGGCTTCGCTTCACAATGCGGACATCATTGATGGGTTAGACCTGCACATAGGGGACATGGTGTATGTGGAGAAAGGCGGTGAAATCATACCCAAGATAACCGGTGTAGACATTGAAGCTCGCGGCATGCTGTTGGGCGAGAAAGTCAAATTCATTACCCGTTGTCCCGAATGCGGTACACCGTTGGTACGTTTCGAAGGTGAGGCAGCCCATTATTGCCCCAACGAGACGGCTTGTCCGCCCCAGATAAAAGGCAAGATAGAACACTTTATCAGCCGTCGGGCTATGAATATCGATGGATTGGGTCCAGAAACCGTAGACCTCTTTTACCGCATCGGGTTGGTGAAGAATGCTGCGGACTTGTATCAACTCAAGGTGGACGATATCAGAGGTCTGGACCGGATGGGACAGAAGTCTGCTGAAAATATCATCCAGAGTATAGCCGACAGCCGTCAAGTACCCTACGAGCGTGTCCTTTTTGCATTGGGAATCCGGTTCGTGGGCGAGACGGTGGCTAAAAAGCTAGCCAAATCGTTCCCCCACATTGAAGATTTGGAGCAGGCATCGATGGAGGTGCTTGTCAGTGTCGATGAAATCGGTGAAAAAATAGCCCAAAGCATCGTGAACTATTTTGCCAATCCGCTTAACCGGGAGCTTGTCGAACGGTTGAAAGAGGCGGGATTGCAGTTCAGCCGCAGTGAGGAAGATCTCAGCGGATATACCGACAGGCTGGCCGGACAATCCATCGTCATCAGTGGTGTATTTGCCCGTCATTCCCGCGATGAATACAAGGAAATGATCGAGAAGAACGGTGGTAAGAATGTAGGTAGCATCTCGTCGAAGACCAGTTTTGTCCTAGTCGGTGAGAACATGGGGCCCGCTAAGCTGGAGAAAGCACGGAAACTGGGAATCCGTATTGTGACGGAAGATGAGTTCCTGGCGATGTTATCCTGACAAAAATCCATAAAAATGTTTTTTATCGCTGTTTTTTGTAGCATAAACCGAAAAAAGTCGTACTTTTGCGGTTCAGATAATTAAGGATTACTTTTTTAAAACTCATGATACAGACAAGATTGAAAGGGATGGGAGTGGCGATGATAACTCCCTTCAAGGAAGATGAAAGTGTTGACTATGATGCGCTAATGCGGTTAGTGGACTACTTGCTTCAAAATAATGCGGACTTTCTGTGCGTGTTGGGTACTACGGCCGAAACACCTACGCTGACCGAAGAGGAGAAACAGACCATCAAGCAGCGGGTGATAGAACGTGTGAACGGGCGCGTACCCATCCTGCTGGGAGTAAGCAGTAATAATACACGGTCTGTAGTCGAGTCGCTGAAGAGAGACAATTATACGGGAGTAGACGCCATCCTCTCTGTCGTACCTTATTATAATAAACCCTCGCAGGAAGGCATTTACCAGCACTATAAAGCCATATCTGAGGCTACGGAGCTGCCCATCGTACTCTATAATGTGCCCGGACGTACAGGGGTTAATATGACGGCGGAGACCACTTTGCGCATAGCCCGTGACTTCAAGAATGTGATTGCCATCAAGGAGGCATCGGGCAATATTACACAGATGGACGATATCATCAAGAACAAACCGGCAAACTTTGATGTCATTTCGGGCGATGACGGTATCACTTTCCCTCTGATTACCTTAGGAGCTGTGGGAGTTATATCGGTGATAGGGAATGCTTTTCCACGCGAATTCAGCCGTATGGTGCGCTTGGCTTTGCAAGGCGACTATGCCAATGCGCTGACCATTCATCACAAGTTTGCCGAACTCTTTAAATTGCTGTTTGTAGACGGCAATCCCGCCGGTGTAAAGGCCATGCTTAACGCTATGGGCATGGTGGAGAACAAGCTTCGTCTGCCGCTGGTACCTACTCGCATCACGACCTTCGAGGCTATGCGCAGGATTCTGAGCGAGCTGAATATCAGATGCTGAGCAAATAATGTGGGAAAAAATAAAAAGACCCGGATGGAGACTGGATATTTCTTCTCCACCCGGTCTCTATTTTTCTGATTTTTACCAAACAGGTAAATTGAACGCTTCGATTTCAGTGTCTGTATGCTCTTTGCGGAATATTTCCAATGCTTTTTCGATTATCTCCGGATATTTATCCGCCACATTTCGTTGTTCCTGGGGGTCAGTGGACAAATCATAAAGCTGTATTTCACGATTCCCACCATTCACGTTTTCTACCAAAGCTTTCCAATGGTCTATACGGACGGCTTTCTGTCCTCCGGCTTCCGCAAACTCCCAATAGAGATATTCGTGCTCTTTTTGCAGACTGTCTTTTCCCAATAGGGTAGGAAGCATGCTAATGCCATCTGTGGGCGGGCATTCCACATCGGCTACTTCACATAGAGTGGGCATTATGTCCCAAAACGCTGAGAGCAGCCCTGAGGTTGTTCCAGCTTCGATGTGTCCCGGCCAACAGGCAATCATCGGTGCTCGGATGCCTCCTTCATGTAAAGAACGTTTTCCCCATCCGTCTCCACTTTTGAAGGGTTTTGCGCTGTCAAAAAACTCCGGATCAGATCCTCCTTCAGTTGTTGGTCCGTTATCGCTGGTGAAAATAATCAATGTATTCTCATACAGACCAAGTTCTTTTAGTTTCTCTACCAGACCACCTATCTGTTCATCCCAGTAACTGATCATGGCCGCATAAGTAGCGTGCGGGTAACGGCAAGGGAAATATCCTTCCTCACCCGTATAAGGCGTTTCATCACCCAGTTTCTCTACGTAATGTCTGACCCACTTTTCGGGAGCCTGTAACGGCACATGGGGGACTGGAGGAGTCCAAAACAATGCGAATGGACAGTCTCGGGAGCGTTCGATGAATTTTAATATCTCGATGTACATCAAATCGGGTGCATATTGTTTCTGCCAATATTGGGCATAGCTCTTTTCGTCATACGGATCTGCATCCTTTTCCAATCTTGTATTGGGAGGCAGCAATTTATTCTCCAAATATTCGCGACACTCATTCCGGTAGAGAAAAGGTGGAAAATAAGTATGCGCTTGCCGTTGGCAGTTGTAGCCATAGAAAAAGTCGAATCCCATTTTGTTGGGTGTACTGACCGAACCAGGATACCCCAGCCCCCACTTGCCGATACAGGCGGTCGTATATCCGGCTTCTTTTAGTTTCTGTGGAATCATCACTGTGTGGGCGGGTAAGGGACGTTGGCCTTCCAGCGAAGAGTCGGCCAGCATAGCCTTGTGGCTCCAAATATCCCCTCGCTCCTCGCACTCATCATTGCCGCGGATATAGGCGTGTCCTTGATGCATACCCGTGAACAAGGTACATCGAGAAGGAGCGGAAACGGCTTGTCCGCTATAGTGATTGGTAAGTATCATTCCTTCTTGAGCCATGCGGTCGATGTGAGGTGTTTCAATCAGCTTCTGTCCGAAGCACCCCAAGTCACCCCGTCCCAAATCATCGGCCAGGATGTAAATGATGTTCGGCTTTTTTGTTTCTTCCTGGTCTGCGCAAGCCACCAGCATTCCGCCATATACAGGAAGTATCCCGGCAGCAATCAGTCTCCACAAAAAATTATCGCTCATATTTGTTTGTTTTTTATTCGTTTTATTATGAATCTTAAAGTATACAAACTGAAAAAATGCATGAATTTAAGACCTGATCTTGATCTGGAATAAAGACATGTATTGAAATAATATTCTAGAAAACTATAGTTTGGAGAATATCTGTAGTTCTCATAAAAAATCTTGCAGTATTTCTCCATTGAAAAAATACCGCAAGATTCTTTTTAGAATAATAAGTATTATCTTTGATTGAACAGATAACTATTGATTACTTTCAGACTCGGCTTCGGTCATGTTTCCTTCTATCGTCAGCCGGATCAGTTCGGATGACTTGGCGTTGCTGCGCACGGTGATGGATTTCTGAAAGTGTCCGGGGTATCTGCCAGTGCCATTGTAAGTCACTTGAATAGTGCCGGTTTTGCCCGGCATGACAGGTTCCTGGGTATATTCAGGCACGGTACATCCACACGATGCCACCACTTGGTGGATGACCAGTGGGCCATCGCCTACATTGGTGAAGGTGAAAGTGCACTTTACGATGGGATTGCTCTCAGTGAAGGTACCGAAATCATGGTTCATCTTGTCGAACTTGATGTCGGCCTGTGCCTGAGCGGCTATGTAACTGATGCTCATCAGTATGAGCGTCAAAAATAGGAGTGTTCTCTTTTTCATGATAATTCTTCTTTTATTGTTTTTACTTCAAGCTACCTCCGATAATGTCCAGTAGTTCATTGGTGATGGCTTGCTGGCGACCTTTGTTATATTGCTTGGTTAGGTCTTGAATCAGCTCGTTGGCATTGTCCGTGGCCGTCTGCATGGCGATGGTGCGGGCGGCATGTTCGGACGCATTGGAGTCTTGGAGGACAGTGAATATCTTCTGACACAAAACTTTGGGCAACAGGGCTACAATCAGCTCCTCGGCGGAGGGCTCTATGATATAGTCTGCGTTGTAAGTGGGGAAGTTTTTCACGTTCTCCGCAATGTTTTTCCGTACCTCCTCCGCTATTTTCTTCAGGTCAATGGGCAGGAATTCTTCCCGCGTCAGCACTTGTGTACCCATTGACTTGAAGTGATGATAGATCAGTTCCACCCGGTCGTAGTGTTTGGCTGCAAACTCCTTCATCAGTGTTTCAGCCAGGAGATAAGCTTCGGTGTACGAAGGTTTGTCGGCCATCGTCTGATAGCTTCCCTGAGGTGTGTAACCCATCTTTCGGACAGTCTCTTCTACCTTTTTTCCTACGGGGTAAATCTGGATATCTTCTTTCTTGAGTAATTTGTACTCGTCCAGCGTGCGTTCCAACATCTTGGTCACGTTCAAGTTGAAGGCACCACATAGCGAGCTATTAGACGAGAACACCACAATGGCTACTCTCGTCACGGGACGAGCCTCTGTATAGGGCGAACGGACGGAAAGGTCATTACCCATAAAGTTTATCAGAATCTCGTTCAGTTTCTGTTGATAGGGGTACATGCCCAAAACGCGGTCTTGCGCCTTGTGGAGCTTGGCCGAGGCCACCATCTTCATGGCTGATGTAATCTGACGCGTGCTCTTTACGGAGTTGATTCTGTTCTTAACCTCTTTAAGTGAAGCCATATAGTTCTGATTTATTATTTTCTAACTGAATTGTTTCGCTACCATCTCTGCAGTGCTTTCGATGAGTCGGCATACATCATCGTTGATGACTCCTGTTTTGAGAACATCGAGTACGTCCATGCGGTGGTTCATCTCCAACGATTCAAGAAACGCATGTTCAAAGTCGTTCACCTTGGTCAGCGGTACGTTCTTCAGCAAACCGTGCGTGCCACAGTAGAGGATAGCGATCTGTTTTTCTACGGACATGGGGCTGTATTGGGGTTGTACTAGAAGGCGTGTGTTCTTCTGCCCCTTGTCGATAGTGAGTGCCGTGACGGGGTCCATGTCTCCGCTAAACTTGGAAAAGGCCTCCAACTCACGATACTGCGCTTGGTCGATTTTTAGTGTGCCCGCCACTTTCTTCATGGCCTTGATTTGGGCGTTACCACCTACACGACTCACGGAGATACCTACATCAATGGCAGGGCGGTTACCCTGGTTGAAGAGGTTAGTATCGAGAAATATCTGTCCGTCGGTGATGGAGATAACGTTCGTAGGAATGTAGGCCGATACATCTCCAGCCTGGGTCTCGATGATAGGTAGGGCTGTCAATGAGCCTCCTCCCTTGACTTTCCCTTTCAAGCTTTCAGGCAGGTCGTTCATTTGACTGGCTACTTCCTGCTGGTTGATGATGCGTGCGGCACGCTCCAACAGTCGGGAATGAAGATAGAAAATATCGCCCGGATAAGCTTCACGGCCTGAGGGACGGCGCAGAATTAAAGACACTTCACGATAGGCTACGGCTTGCTTGGAGAGGTCATCGTAGACCACTAGTGCGTTGCGGCCCGTGTCACGGAAGTATTCACCGATTGCGGCTCCGGCAAAGGCGGCGTAGTATTGCAGCGCAGCCGGTTCGCCTGCGGTGGCGGCCACTACGATGGTGTAGTCCATAGCGCCATACTTGCGCAGCGTGTTCACGATGGAAGCCACGGTAGAACCTTTCTGTCCGATGGCCACGTAGATGCAATAAACGGGGTCGCCCGCTTCGTAATTGGAGCGCTGGTTGATGATTGTGTCTATGGCAATGGCTGTCTTACCAGTCTGGCGGTCACCGATAATGAGCTCGCGTTGGCCGCGTCCGATGGGTATCATGGCGTCTACGGCCTTTAGTCCAGTCTGCAGTGGTTGGTTTACGGGCTGGCGGAAGATAACTCCGGGGGCTTTGCGCTCCAACGGCATTTCGCACAACTCACCGCCTATGAGTCCTTTGCCATCCAATGGTTCACCCAAAGGATCGATGACACGACCTAGCATACTCTCACCTACCATGATGGAAGCGATGCGTTTAGTGCGCCTCACAGTAAATCCCTCTTTAATTCTGTCTGTTGGCCCTAGCAGCACCGCACCCACGTTGTCCTCCTCGAGGTTCATCACAATGGCTTTGATACCGTTGTCAAATTCCAGCAGCTCATTGGCCTCGGCATTGCGCAAGCCGTAGATGCGGGCCACACCATCGCTCACCTGGAGCACGGTGCCTATCTCATCCAATTGCACGCGAGTGTCGATGCCCTCTAGTTGCTTGCGCAGAACATCAGACACTTCGCTCACTTTTATATTTTCTGACAACATTGATTTTTACAATTTTACATTAATTATTATATATTCTTTCTATGGAGAGAGTAAAAGTAACTTTCTTCATACGATGCGTCGGTTCTTGTCGATGAATTGTTGCTTCACTCTCTTCAGTTGGGTGGCAACGCTGGCGTCCAACCGATAATCGTTGATATCGAAGATGAATCCTCCTTCAATAGCGGGATCTACCTCGGTCTTCACTTCCACACGGGCATGGAGTAGAGTGGAGGCGCTTTGGCGAATACGTCCTTCCACTTCCTTGCTCACAGGGACGGCAGTAGTCAGCCGGGCTACGCCGATGTGCTTGCTGTTGCGGTAGAGCGACAGGAACGAATGGCAAATGAAATGTAGCAGGTCGTCACGCTTGTTTTTTTGCACTAGCGCAATGAAACGCCGGAATTCCTCACTTGGGTAAGCTTTACCTGTGGCGGCCGTGCAGATAAGCGCCTGCTTTTCCTCATCGGACACCACAGGGTTGCGTAATACGTCTTTCAACTCGGGATGGTTTTCCAGATTGCGCATCAGGCTCTTGAACTCCTCATACACCACATCTTCCTTGCCCGTGTCTTGGACATATGCCAATAAGGCTTTGGCGTATCTTGTTGAAACTATTCCTATATCCATATCGCTTCGTCTTTTTTACACTCAGTTGTTCTTCGTGGCTGTTAACACCTCGTCTAGCATACGATCTATCATGTCCATCTGCTCCCGGTCGGCATTCAGATTCTTGCGCATAACCTTCTCGGCAATGTCCACCGAGAGGGAGGCCACTTGGCGCCGGATGGCACGAATGGCCTCGTCTTTTTCCTGCTGGATTTGCTTGCGCACGTCTTCTAGCTCCTTCTGGGCCGCTATCTCCGCTTGTCTGCGGGCATCGACGATTATCTTTTCGCGTTCTTGCATCGCTTCCCTCAAGATGCGGCCTTGTTCCTTGTTAGCTTCTGCTACAATTCGCTCGCTCTCTTGTTTGAGATGAGCCAATTGCTCATTGGCCTCGTGCGCTACTTTCATCGACTGGTCGATGTACGCCTTGCGCTCTTCTACCATCTTGACGATAACAGGAAAACCGTATTTGGCGAGTATCACGAACACGATGCCGAAGGATAGCAGCATCCAGATTACCAAACCGCTTTCGGGTAATAACAATGACATATTTTATCTATAATTTATAATTTACAATTTTATATTTGGCAAAAAGCTTGTGACTTCTTTTTGCCTTCTTATTTCCGCTTAGATGAGGAATACCAATAGGCAGACCACAACGGCCAACAGGGCCACACCTTCAATCAAGGCGGCAGCGATAATCATGTTCGAGCGGATGTCGCCCGTGGCTTCTGGCTGGCGCGCGATGGCTTCCATGGCGCTTCCACCAATCTTACCGATACCTACACCGGCGCCTATGACGGCTAAACCAGCACCAATCGCAGCACCCAACTTTGTAACTCCCATACCTGCCGCAGCAGCTTGTAACAATACTGAAGATAGTAACATAATTTTCTAAATTTTTATAGGTTATTTTTATGAATTATTTTTTCTCTCTTTGTTTCAATGAGTCTTCTTCACTTCCGCTTTCTTAGGTTCGTGTCGTTCTTGCGCCAACCCAATAAATACCGCGGAAAGCATGGTGAATACGTATGCCTGAATGAATGCTACCAGTAGCTCTAGCACGTTCATGAAGATGTTGAACAACACCGACGCCACTGTAAGTGTTCCATTCAACATGGGACCCATGCTGGCTGAGATGAAGATAAGGCACGTCAGCACCAGCATAGCCATGTGTCCCGCCAGCATGTTGGCAAAAAGACGAATCATCAGAGCAAACGGTTTGGTGAAGATACCGAAAAACTCGATGAAAGGCATGATGGGCACGGGTATCTTGAGCCACCAAGGCACATCGGGCCAGAAGATGTCTTTCCAATACGTCTTAGTGCCGAAGAGGTTTACGGCTAGAAAGGTGCACACGGCTAACACCATGGTGACGGCCATGTTACCTGTAACGCTTGCCCCACCAGGGAAGACTGGTATCAGCCCCATCAGGTTGTTGAGGAAGATGAAAAAAAACACCGTCAGCAGGTAGGGGGCAAACTTCTTATAGTTAGGTCCGATACTAGGCTTGATGATGTCATCATTCACCATCATGATAAACATCTCCATAAAACCTACAAATCCACCAGGAGCCACAGGGTGTTTCGGATGCTTTCGATACCAACGGGCTACACCCAAAATGATACACACTAACAGGAAACTGTTGATAAGCAAGGCCAATGTGATTTTGGTGATGGAAATATCGAAAGGACGGACTTCGTTTCCTGCCGCATCATGTTCCACCAGCTTCCCTTCATAAGGGCTGCCTTCCGGAGCGATCGACAATCCTTCGTACACGCCTCTGTTTTCTTCCAACCGGGATGACAGGAAAGTGTGCCATCCCGTGGTACGGCTATAGACTATAATGGGCAACGGGATGGTCACATGCGTGTCTCCCCACGTGCCGATGTGCCATTCGTATGTATCGCCGATGTGACTGAAGAGTATTTCCTTCACGTTTACCGGATTCGCTTCGGGCTTTTCGGCCTGCACCTCTTGTGCTGATAGGTCTGGAGTGTATGCCAGTATACCTACCACGACGCATATTCCCACCACTATGTTATATAATCGTTTCATTTACTTTAGTTTATTTTTCCAATATTCTGTTTCCTTTCGCACCAAAGAACCACGTATCATACGCCAGATAAATCACATAAAATAGAGCGAATGCCAATGTAAACTTTAGGGCTTCCTCACGCATGACGATGCAATATACTAACAAAAACAGCAACGAAAGCAATGTGCGTCCCATACGTGCCAACAAGTACATTAGGGCCAACTTTTGGGGCATTGCTTTGCGGCACTTCTCCACCACATTCATCATTCCAATTCCTAACAGGAAAAAGAATATGGGTAGGATGAGGTAACCACTGAAATAATGCCTCGGAAAAACGGTAAAATAGCCCCAGCCTCCTAGTCCTCCTACCAACAAGGTCAAAGCTAAAGTGTGGAGACAATAGGTGCGCTTCATGTTAGTCGATGCAGACGGACACATTGTTGTTGTTCATTTCGATGAATCCTCCGTTTATCTCTTGGGCTTCCTCCGTGCCGTTTGCCTTCACGTACGAAAGCTTTCCTGCATGGAGTGCGGACACCACCGGGGCATGTTGAGGCAGGATGGTAAACGAGCCCATAACACCCGGCAGAGTGACCCGTTGCACTTCACCTCGGAAGAGCTCCTTCTCCGGCGATATGATAGTTAATTGCAATCCGTTCATTATAATTCTTGCTTTAATAAAGAATGCCGGCTTCGCTCCCGAATGAAGATTTTTTGAAGAGCATCCTTACGAATCCTTCATTCTTCATTGTTCTTCTATTATATTATCCTTTAGCCTGTGCCAAAATTTTCTTTCCTTTCTCAATGGCCTCTTCAATAGTACCAACGTTCAGAAAAGCAGGTTCGGGCAAGTAATCCACTTCTCCGTCCAAAATCATGCGGAAGCCTTTAATGGTGTCCTCGATGTTCACCATTGTGCCAGGCACACCTGTGAATTGCTCGGCCACCGCAAAAGGTTGTGAGAGGAAGCGCTGGATGCGACGCGCGCGGTTCACCAATGTGCGGTCTTCGTCAGAAAGCTCTTCCATACCCAGGATGGAGATAATGTCCTGCAATTCCTTGTTACGTTGCAAAATCTGCTTCACACGCTGGGCTGTCTGATAATGGTCATCGCCCACAATGTGTGGGTCGAGGATGCGGGAAGTAGACTCCAAGGGGTCCACAGCCGGATAAATACCCATGGAGGCAATCTTACGGTCGAGCACCGTCGTGGCATCCAAGTGGGTGAAAGTGGTGGCCGGAGCGGGGTCGGTCAGGTCATCAGCCGGTACGTAAACAGCTTGCACGGATGTGATGGACCCGTTGCGCGTAGAAGTGATACGCTCCTGCATAGCACCCATCTCCGTGGCCAACGTAGGTTGGTAGCCGACAGCGGATGGCATACGTCCCAACAGAGCCGAAACCTCTGAGCCCGCTTGGGTGAAGCGGAAGATGTTATCGATAAAGAACAGAATGTCTCTTGGACCATCCGTCTCCGAACCTTGGTCGCGGAAAGACTCCGCAACGGTCAGTCCCGACAAGGCCACGGACTGACGTGCTCCGGGCGGCTCGTTCATCTGTCCGAATATTAGCGACACCTGCGACTTGGACACTTCGTCATAGTCTACTTTCGAGAGGTCCCAGTTACCTTCCTCCATGCTCTTCTTGAATTCATCACCATAACGGATGACACCAGACTCTATCATTTCACGAAGCAGGTCATTGCCTTCACGCGTACGTTCGCCCACACCAGCAAATACGGAGAATCCGTGTTGCTTCTTGGCGATGTTATTGATAAGTTCCTGAATAAGAACCGTCTTACCTACACCCGCACCTCCGAAAAGGCCGATTTTACCTCCTTTAGCGTAAGGTTCTAGCAGGTCGATGACCTTGATTCCCGTGTAGAGCACTTCTTGTGTGGTGGTGAGGTCTTCAAACTTGGGCGGCTCACGGTGTATGGGGTAAGCTCCCGTACGGTCCAGTTCACGCATACCGTCAATAGAGTCTCCTGTCACGTTCATTAATCGGCCCTTAATCTGGTCGCCCACAGGCATGGTGATTGGTCCACCTAATGGATGAGCTTTCATGCCTCGTTGCAGGCCGTCTGTACTGTCCATGGCTACGGTGCGCACCGTGTTTTCACCAATGTGCTGTTGCACTTCCACGATGAGCCGTTTACCGTTAGGCCGCCTTATTTCTAACGCATCGTGAATGGCCGGAAGGGATGTTTCAACCGTCTCCTTTCCTTCGAAGTACACGTCAACCACAGGTCCGATAACCTGCGAAATATGTCCCACAATTTGTGTCATTCTCTTTCCTTTTTATACTTTATTTATTATATCGTTTACTTTCGTCAAGCCTGGCAAGGCTTTTTTTACTTGCCATGCAAATTTAGGAACAATTCGTAATATCGCAACTCCCCTAACACTTTTTTTTTCAATGATTATACTAATTTGAATATTGATGGGTGTGTATAGGACACTATAAGTCGTATATGGAACATTGCAGGCTTTGTTTAGCGAAGCTTTAACCTCTGCAAGCCTTTGGAACAGCCTTTGTGAAGGATAGGGCGATGAAGTTTTTTCGGGGCTTACTTATTGGGATATTCCGTGCTTTCAATTAACTTTGCGGAGATTTTTCAGTAAAGACGGGGCGCATCGTGAATCAACCTACTACTATACATATTCATAAACTGTCCATCGGCTATAAATCCCGGCAAGGGGAGAGGTGGGTGGCATCGGGCTTGACCGCCGACATCTATGGGGGCGAGTTGACCTGCCTATTGGGTGCCAACGGAGTGGGAAAATCGACTTTGCTCCGTACGCTTTCGGGCTTCCAGCCGGGGCTGGGGGGCACTGTCCGGATAGCAGGAAGGGATTTGTCGGAATATACAGCGGAGGAATTGGCCCGGATGCTGAGTGTGGTGCTGACCGAGCGGGGTGATGTGCATGGCTTGACGGCTCGTGACCTGGTAGGCTTGGGACGTAGTCCTTACACAGGTTTTTGGGGTGCTCTCTCGGATGAGGATAATGAGCGTGTGAATCGTGCGATGGAGCTGGTGGGCATTGTACATTTGGCGGACCGTATGGCGGACACACTGAGCGATGGAGAGCGGCAAAAGGTGATGATAGCCAAGGCTTTGGCGCAGGAAACACCTGTCATCTTTCTGGATGAGCCTACAGCATTTCTCGATTTTCCCAGTAAGGTGGAGATGATGCAATTGCTCCATCGGCTGAGTCGTACTACGGGCAAGACCATCTTTCTCTCCACCCATGATTTGGAGCTGGCTTTGCAGATTGCGGACAAGCTGTGGCTGATGGGGAAGAAAACAGGATTGAATGTGGGGATACCAGAAGATTTGGCGTTGGATGGTAGTTTGTCACGCTTTTTTACACATCGGGGCATAACTTTCGATGAGAATGAGGGCCTGTTCCGGGTGGAATATACTTGCAGCAAGCGGATAAGGTTGACGGGGGAAGGCCGGCGCTTCCATATGGTGCGCAAGGCGCTGCTTCGAAGCGGTGTAGATGCTTGCAGGGAGGTTGATTCAGATTTTTGCATCGATGCAGGTCAGGAGGAAGGCCCTTTCTTCCTGCATGCGCCTGACGGCAAAAAGCTCGAAGTGTCCACTATTGGAGAAGTCATAGAGTGGGTAAGGGAACATTTAATAATTCATATATAATTAATATCTAGCGAAGTGCATCTTCATCATCATACTGCCCAAGAGAATTACGAACAACTCACCTCGGCTCCCATACCGGGACTGATTACGCGATTGGCCGTGCCCACCATCATTAGTATGTTGGTGACTTCATTTTACAACATGGCCGATACATACTTCGTGGGTAAAATAGACACTCAAAGCACGGCGGCCGTGGGCATCGTTTTTTCTTTAATGTCCATCATTCAGGCCGTAGGCTTCTTCTTCGGACATGGTTCGGGCAATTATATCTCTCGCCGCCTGGGAGCGAAGGATGTGGACAATGCGGAAAAAATGGCTTCAACGGGCTTCTTCATGGCTTTCTTCACAGGGTGCGTGCTGGCGGTGCTGGGACTGGTGTTTCTTACGCCACTCTCTATTCTGCTGGGCTCTACCCCCACCATTTTGCCCTATACGGAACAATATCTGGGTATCATCTTGTTAGGAACTCCTTTCATGGCTTCCTCATTGGTGCTTAATAATCAGATGCGTTTCCAAGGCAATGCGGCCTATGCGATGGTGGGTATTGTGAGTGGTGCGATACTCAACGTGGCGCTTGACCCGTTTTTCATTTTCGTGTGCGACATGGGCGTGGCTGGAGCTGCTTTGGCTACGGTATTGAGTCAGGTGTGCAGCTTTGTCTTGTTGCTCTCAATGACCCGTCGGGGTGGAAACTTGGTTATTCGCTATAAGAAATTCACTCCTTCATGGAAGTTTATAAAAGAAATCATTGGTGGGGGTACCCCTTCGCTCACCCGCCAAGGTTTGGCCAGTGTCAGTACCATCCTGCTCAATGTGGCAGCCGGAGGCTATGGTGACGCGGCCATTGCAGGCATGTCCATCGTGTCGCGCATAGGCATGTTTATCAATTCTTTTCTCATCGGCTTTGGCCAAGGCTTTCAGCCTATGTGCGGGTTCAGTTACGGGGCGGGGCTCTATGCACGTGTGCGTCAAGGCTTTTGGTTTTGTGTGCGCATCGGTGTAGTGTTTTTCATTGTGTGTGGAGTGGTGGGCTATGGCTATGCCGAGGAGATTGTAGAGCTTTTCCGTAAAGGAGACCCTGATGTGGTGGCCACGGGATCGAACGCTTTGCGCTGGCAACTTTTCGCTTATCCCCTTGGGGCGTTCACCATTATCAGCAACATGATGTTACAGACTATTCGTAAGTCCGTACGTGCTACCATTCTTTCCTCTGCCAGGCAGGGATTGTTCTTTGTGCCTTTTATTTTCATTTTGCCCCATTTCTGGGGATTGCAAGGTGTGGAGATGTGTCAGGCGGTGTCGGACTTGTGTACGTTTTTGTTGGCTGTCCCGCTCTCGTTGGGCGTATTGTGGGAGATGAAGCGTCAGGAGACGGAACTGGCTTCCAATGGATAAATCAGTATTTTATGCACAATAATCTGTAAAATGTATAATACGCTTTATACGGAATTTTCTGATCTTTGTCCATCATTTAATAGAAGCAAAATGAAACCATACATTATCTCACACATGATGGAGTCCGTTGACGGACGTATTGATTGCGACATGACGGAGCAGATTGACTCCAGTAATTCATACTATGACGCATTGGATAAATTGAATTGTCCTTCTTTGTTAATGGGACGGGTGACTATGCAGATGCACTATGCCGAGGGTGAGCCATTCGAGACATCGGACGTCACACCGATAGGTCGGCAGGATCAGTGCAAGGTTCAGAAAGCCGGAGGTTATATCATAGCCATGGATACGCACGGCAAGTTGCGTTGGGGCGCATCGGCTTACGATGGTAAACCTCTGTTGGTCATCACTTCCGAAGCATGCCCCAAAGCCTATACGGACACATTGACTTCTCAGGGAATCTCATGGATAGCCGTAGGAGAAAAAGAAATAAATTTACCTAAAGCTATGAAAATCCTACGGGTAGACTTTGGTGTGGAACGTTTGGCCGTAGTAGGTGGAGGGCACATTAACGGAGCCTTTCTGGAAGCCGGATTGTTGGACGAAGTCAGCGTAATGATAGGTCCGGGTATTGACGGCCGTCGAAACATGACGGCTGTGTTCGATGGCATACAAGACTTGTCCCGTCCCGCTACGCTTCTCAAGCTGAACAGTGTGGAGCGAGTAGGAGAAGGCACTGTATGGTTGCGTTACACGTTTGCATAATCCTTTCATGACAATATTATATTATAAGACTTTATATTATGAAACGATTTTTATCATTCGTATTGTTATGTTCTTTCTTAACAACCTCTAATTTTGCAATTATGGCACAAGAGAAAAAAATTACTCAAACCGCCGGACGGGTACAGTTGGGCGAGTTTGCTCCCAAGTTTGCGGAGATGAACGATGATGTGCTCTTTGGAGAAGTATGGAACCGTCCGGGCCTGAATCCGCACGACCGTAGCATGATAACCATCGCCACATTGATAGGCAAAGGTATTATCGATTCTTCGCTGACCCATCATCTTCAGTTCGCCAAGCAGAACGGTGTGACCCGTACCGAAATCTCGGAAATTTTGACCCACATTGCTTTTTATGCTGGATGGCCTAACGCATGGGGAGCTTTCCGTCTGGCTAAGGATGTTTGGGCAGACGAGGCGGAAGGTGATGATGGGAAGGCGGCGTTCCAACGCCAAATGATATTTCCCATAGGCGAACCTAATATTGCTTACGCCAAGTATTTCATAGGTAATAGTTATCTGGCTCGTGTTTCGACCGAGCAAGTACCGTTCAGTAATGTGACCTTCGAACCTCGTTGCCGCAATAATTGGCATATTCATCGTGCCACGAAAGGCGGAGGGCAAATGTTGGTTTGTGTAGCCGGAAGAGGCTGGTATCAAGAGGAAGGCAAGGAGGCCGTACAGATGCTTCCGGGCGATGTCATTCACATCCCGGCAAATGTAAAGCATTGGCACGGAGCGGCCGCAGACAGTTGGTTTGCTCATTTGGCTTTCGAAATTCCTGGTGAGAATACGTCCAACGAATGGTTGGAGCCTGTGACGGATGGAGCCTATGATAAACTGGAAAAGCATTAAGTAAGATTAAAAAGGAAGAGGGAACACGGTATGCAAAAGAACAGGTTCCCTTTTCTTTTGTGCATACCCTTATCCCTTTTTTCTCAATATACAGGCTCTGAATCGTCTAATAAAAAGTTGTTTTTGAATCTTTATAAAAAAGTTTCGCATTCACTTTCGATAAATCAAAACAGTTTTTCTAAAAGGTAGAATAAAAATACTCAAGATTCGGTTTATTTGTATTTTTCACTACCTTTGTAGGCTTTTTTAGAAACTGACTTCAGAAAAAGGATTATTAGACGTAAGTATAATGAAAATACGATTTATAAGTTTAGCAAGTGGAAGCAGTGGAAATTGCTACTACTTGGGCACAGAGAAATATGGTATATTGATAGATGCGGGCATTGCGATGCGGACCATCCGAAAAGTGCTGAAAGAACATGAGATTGCTATGGAAACTATCCGGGCTGTATTTATCACCCATGATCATGCTGACCACATCAAAGCTGTAGGCGGACTGGGTGAGAAATTGAATATACCAATTTATTCGACCCGATGCATTCATGAGGGCATCAACAAAAGTTATTGTGTGTCTGAGAAGCTCCATACCTCTGTGCGTTATCTGGAGAAACAACAACCCATGCAATTGGAGGATTTCCGTATCGAATCCTTTGAAGTTCCTCATGACGGTATTGATAATGTGGGCTATTTCATCGAAGTAGATGGAAAGGCTTTCGCCTTCCTTACTGACTTGGGCGAAATTACTCCCGTCGCAGCTCAGTATATTTGTCGGGCCAACTATCTGATATTGGAAGCAAATTACGATGAAGAGATGCTTCGCATGGGGCCTTATCCGGCTTATTTGAAAGAACGGATAACGAGTGGAACCGGACACATGAGCAATGCCGAAACTGCAACTTTCCTGGCCGAACATTTTACGGACCATTGGCATTACATTTGGCTTTGTCACTTGAGCCGTGAGAATAATCATCCCGAATTAGCTTATAAGACTGTAGAATGGAAACTTCGGGAACGGGGTATAGAAGTGGGAAGGGATGTGAAACTTTGTGCATTAAAGCGGACCACCCCTTCCGAACTTTATGAGTTTGAATAAAAATACGCTGATTTCATCGAAAAAAAAAGAAAATATGTTTGTCGGTTAGGATAAAAAAACTACCTTTGCACCCGCAAACGAAAAAGACGAGAGGCACTCTTAGCTCAGTTGGTAGAGCAACTGACTCTTAATCAGTGGGTCCAGGGTTCGAATCCCTGAGGGTGT